>VFZK01000098.1 GCA_016871215.1 Acidimicrobiia bacterium
CGATCAACCTCCTCAAGAAAGAACAAACCCCCAAGCAAGGCGTCAAAGGAAAGCGCCTCAGAGCGGGCGGGGACAACGATTACCTCCTCCAGCTCCTATTGGGCTAAATTTAGATGCGTTTGCCCTGCGCCATATGGCACGTGCCAGATGACCAGATTGCCTGTGCCGAGTCTGGCAATCTACGCACGCTCTCGAGACAGAATGCGGCGTTCCACAAGGGATCAAGGGCAGCCCTTCGGCACTTCTCGAAGACCGTCTTCCCCGCAGATTCCGACGCAGAATCGGAGAACTTGCGCTTCGGCCCAGAAACGAGGTTGCCGCCGTGAAAGAAACGCCACGTGACCACCAAAGCGGGGCGCCAGCAAGTGGAGCATCGGGTTGGCGCGGAAAGCCGGGTGGTCGAAAACTTTGAAGGGAATGAAAGGATCGTCCTGGGCGTGCACGACTAGGGACGGCAAGCGGATCTTGAGTAGTTGCCGGTTTGCGCTGGCGTGAGCGTAGTAGTCGAACGCGTCACGGTAACCGAAGGCCGGAGCCGTGTAGGCATTGTCGAAGTCGATAAGCGTACGGATCGATTCGAAGGCCTCCAACGCGTAAGGCACGTCCATCAGCGCCTTCTTCCGGGTCAAGGTTCGCCGCAGTCCCTTCAAAAAACGTAGTTCATACAGGCGGTTGCGTGGCTCCGCCATGCGCAGTGCGCATTCCGCCAGGTCAATGGGTGGCGATACCGCACAGACGGCTTTGACGTGTGAAGGAGGGCCGCTTCCCCATTCGCCTGCCAGCCTCAAAGCCATGTTTCCACCCATCGAGAAGCCAACGATGAACACCGGCTGGTCGTGCAGCTGCTCAACAAGGCCTCGCAAATCCGTGGTCAAGCCAGAATGGTAGAGGGTGGGACCGAGAGCCTCAGTACCTCCACAGTTACGCACATTGAGCCGGACAACATGAAACCCCGCGCCCAGAGCTCGCGACGTCGTGCGAAGAACATAGGGAGATTGGCTCGATCCTTCCAAACCGTGCACGACAACGACGGTTCCCTTCGGGTTCGGCTGGGGCTGCCAGTGGCAGTGCGCTGCCACGCGCACTCCCGGCTCGGTTTCGAACAAACGAGTTTCGACCGGATAGCGACGCAGATCGAGGCGAGCCGGCCAGAATCGCGCCACAATGGTCTGCAAGTCGCCGCTCTGAAAGAGTGGTTGAAAAGAGTGGGGAAGGTCTAACGTCTGCAGGACTTTGGAAGGCAGCGTCGTGTTGCGTGACACAAAGCTTGGGTTGGAGGTACGTCCGAAATGATGTTGAAAAATGCCAGCGACCCAGGACGCTCGGCGTGTAGAAGCGCCGAGACTCCTACCTGGAAGCCGATCGCATTTCCTTCTTCAAAGTACTCAAGTAGGCCAGGACGTCGACGATCTGCTGCTCCGTCATCGTGTTGGTCAAGTCCTCGGGCATAAGCGACAGCCGGCTGCGCTGTCGCGAAACGATCTCGCTGGGCTTGAAGCGCAACTCCGTGGTCGCATCTGCCAGCACGGTCACCCGCTGAGGCGTTTCTTCCGCAATAATGCCCACCACGATCCCTTCGGTCTTCGTCTGGAGCCGCCAGACGTAATACTCGGGCGCGATTCCAGCGCTTGGATTGAGAATCGAATCGAGCAGGGCTTCTTTGCCAAGCTTGTCTCCGATCTGTGAGAGGTTTGGCCCCAGAGATTTCTTGCTTTCGTCCAGGCTGTGACAGGAACCGCATTTCGGTCCCGCAACCGCGTTGAAGAGTTTCTTGCCGCGTTCCGTATCGCCTTCACGCCAGAGCAACTCCCGGGTCGGTGGCAGTGGTTTTCGATTCTTGCTGACTAGAGGCGGCAACAGACGCGCCGTGCGGCCGCGAATGACGTCCGAGGTGCTGGCATTCGCCAAAGCCGATGCCACGTTGCGCAGCTCTGCGGGCAACTGGCCTGCCTGTTCGAGATCTAACAGGGTGGCACAGCCAGAATCCGTCCGGCCAAGGATTCGCACCGCCTCCGTTCGGACCTCATTCGGAGCCTGGCTCAGCAGCAGCTTCCGCAATTCGGCTTCAAGGTTCTGAGGCTTCAGGTTCCCGATGGCGCGCACGGCGCCAACTCGCAGCTTAACGTCGCCGCTGTGTACCATCGGTTCGAGGTCCGCGACGTACGCTTTGTTCTTGGTCCGGCCGAGGGCCGAGATGGCCTGAAGACGCACGGCTTCCGAACTCGCCTCCGACTTGGCCAGGGACAAGAGATCGGAACCCAGGCTCCCCTCCTCCAGATCCGCCGCCAGCTCGAGCGCTTGCTCTTGCAGAGCCGGCGTTCGAATTCCCTTTCGAACAGCCTCCAGTACCACAGAGTTGCTTCGCATTTCGATCCATTCGCTGTAGAGCTGCCGCGCCAGGCAGCCGAATGCCTTTTCCACCAGCTGCTGGGGTTGGTTTGCCAACTGGAAAAACTCGGCGACAGCCAGGGCCGCTTCCGGTTTCGCCTGGGCGGTCAAGGCATCGAGCACCTCTGCACGTTCGTCAATCTGCAGCGTCTCGTCTTTGAGCAACTGAATCAGATTGGGCAAGGCTTCCGATGGCCGGAACTCCCACAACAGATCTCCGAAGCGAGAACTCCACGGGGTCGTGAAATTCTCACGCAGCCGGGCGTAGAGCGGGTTTTCCTTGCCGCGCGCACCGATTCCCAATGCTTCCAACATCCAGCGGTCCTTGCCATCGTACTTCCGGCAGAGCGCAGCTAGCGCCTCTAGCGATTGCTCGGCTGGCAAACGTTCCAACGCGACGGCTACCTCGCGCCTCACTTGCGGTGACCGGTCTCTCGCCAATCGTTCGAGCACTTCGCTGAGGTCGCCCCCATAGCGTCGCAAGATGCGAAAGCCCAACATCCGGAAGTTGGAGTCGATATCTTCCAAAACCGACCGAACGGTGGCTTCGCCTTCGCCGGGGATGCCGCCTAGCAGCCAGAGAGCTCGCGCCTTCAGAATGGGATCGTTGGACTTGTAAAGGGATTGAAGCATCGGCAGCGCTTTCTCACCCTGGTTTTTGAGTGTGGCATACGCCAGGTAGCGTACCGACTGGGCGGGTGAAGCCAGCGCCTCTGAGAGTCCAGCCTGCGTCGTCAGATCGATCGGCACCTTTTGTGCTTTGTTACCGGCTGGTGCCAGCCGATAGATGCGGCCCCGTTTCAAGTCGACGACCCGGTGTCCGCCAACGCCGGGATCGTACCAATCGCTGATGAACACGGCACCGTCGGGCGCCACACAGACGTCTGAAGGTCGAAACCAAGGATCGGCCGAGGCCACGGTTGCCTCGACCCGGGCTACATAGCCTGCGCCCTCGGGCTGAAGCAGGTAAGCATTGATCGTTCGCGCTCCTGCCTCGGCGTGCAGCAGGTGGCCTCGATACTTCTCGGGCAGCAGCTTTCCCTCATACACAATCAGGCCGCACGGTGAGCCCGCGCCCAGCCTTTGAATGTTCGGCACGACCCCCGGCAGCTCCGAGTGAAAATGCGATCCGCGGTCCACCCTCCAGCTCTGGCCGCGCGGTCCCCAGTAGCCGAAGTTACCGCCTTCGAGCACATAGTTCAAACGCACCCAGGCATTGCCGTCGTCGTCGTTATCTGTTTGCCAGATGTTTCCGAAGGAATCCACCGCCAGCTCATAAGGGTTCCGAAAGTTGTGGCCAAGCACGGTGAAGTCCGTGCCATCGGCATTCACACGCAACGCTGCGCCCGCGTAGTAAGGCCCTGTGCGTGAGCTCACAAAGCGCTTCCCGGCCTGGTCGGTTACATCGAAACCTTGGTCACCGCTGTTGAAGTAATAGCGGCCGTCAGGCCCGAAGACTACCGCGTGCAGACCGTGATCGTGATCGACACCGCGCCAACCCGTCAACAGCACCTCTTTCTTGACGATGCTGTCTTGTTCGTCTTTCGTGAAAACGATGAGATCGGGAGATTGCGAGACAATCACCCGCTCTCCGAGCACCGCTATCCCCAGCGGCGTCCGCAAACTCAGATCCTGCGCGAAAACTTTGGTCTTGTCCGATTTCCCGTCTCCGTCACTATCTTCGAGGATCACGATGCGATCGCCAGCAGGACGATGATCCTTTCCAGACACTCCCGGCAGCGTGCGGCGATAGTTGACTCCTTCCAGCACCCACACGCGGCCGCGCGCGTCGACGTCGATATTCGTCGGATTGACGAGGTCGGGCTCTGCAGCCCACAACGTCACTTCCAAACCGTCGGCCGCCCTGAATCCTTGCACGGTCTGTTTCGGCATCTGCTGAGACCAGAGTGCCGGCTTCAGCGTGAACAGCGACAAAGAGAGCCCAAACGTTGCAAGCAAGGAATCGAAGACAGTCTTTGGTATAGGCCGATGCATTGGTGGCGGCTATTTTCGTTGGTTCGGGAATCGATCGGGCCGGCGCGATTCCGCTGGACAACGATCTTGCGAAACTGGACAGAGCGCCAAATGCGTCGTTGGCTAACTCTTCAGGCGATCCCCGTGCCTTCTGCGGCCAGAATTCCTTCACGGACTCGCACAATCCGATTGACCGTCAAATTCCAGAACGAAGTGACCAAGATTTCTTCCTCGGCTTCTTTGCCTTTCTGCATGCCCAGTTCCTGGATCCGTTCACAGATTTCAAACACAATGTAACCCAGCACAAAGAGTGCAACGTCATACTTCCACGCCTCCAGGCAGGCGAGCAGGCGCGCGATCTCTGCCCTTTCATCCTCTGACGCGCCGAGAAAGATCTGAGGATGGTCACCAGGAAAATTCTCCGCTTTGCCTGCGTGCCGCACGAACAGCTTGGTGACCGTCTGCACGCGTTCAGCAGGCAGCGCACGAAGTCCGACTGCCTCCAAACCAGGCTTGAACATCACGCGAATCACCTGGTTCCGCTCTTCAAAGGTCTTCTTGTTCCGAGCGTCGTAATACACGCCGTCGACTTCGTACATGGAATAGCCGTAGAAGACCTGCTGCATGGACTCGATGCGACCGTCGCAATTGTAGTGCCCCCTCAGGAAGGCATTGATCCGCTCGCGCTTGGCTTGAAAGTGGCTGCGAACTTTGTCAACGTCGAAGCCCTCGGTCAGCGCCTGGTAGAGCGTTCCTTGGAACTCGGCCTTCTTTGGAAGGTAGATTTCGACGAAAATGCCGTGTTCACTCGGATTGAATGCATAGCCAATCGAGTTCATAGTCCGGCCTCGGGCACTTTCCCGGTTCTCCGGCCCATGCCAGCAGTTCCAGCTCAAACTCAGCTTGGGGCTAACGACGGTATTTGGACCGCACTGGGCATTCTAAAGAGAAACGACCCTCCGGGCAACAACGGCGCTTGCACGCCGCCCGCGGAGGATCGTCGAATGGCAAGGAAAGGTGGACTGATTACTTGTTAGCCTTGTACCAGTCCGCGTTGATGGCGGTGAAGCGAGACCACTTCTCGGGCAAGTCCTCAAGGGCGAAAATAGCCGAAACCGGGCAGGCAGGAACGCAGGCGCCACAGTCGATGCATTCATCCGGCTCGATATAGAGCTGTTCGAACTGTTCGAAATTCGGTTCGTCTTTCTTCGGATGGATGCAGTCCACCGGACAGACATCAACGCACGCCGTGTCCTTGGTGCCGATACACGGTTCAGCAATCACATAAGCCATAGAAGAATCCTCCTTGCGGGATGGGACTTCGAGATATGAAAAGGCTGAGAGAATTTCTGAGCAAAGCCGTTCATCGCCATCCGAGATTTTCGCCCGCAGGCATTCTACCAGGGGAGCGGCGAAAACCAAATCGGTTCGAACTCTTTTGGTGCTAGCTCGTAAAGCAGAAGACGAGGCCCGGTTGCTGCGTTAGGTGGGGGATACTAGCACGACTGATTTGGGCATTCAACAGAAGTAACAATCGCTGTGGTAACAATCGCGACAATCGCGGGAAGAACGTCAACTGCTGGCGGCGATCGCCACCGCTGGCCTCATATTCCTAAGGACGATCATCCGGTCGAAATCCCCAGCTGAACTGTTGACGATCCGGTGGTGGGAGCTCAGCTGCCCCCAGCCGGTTTATCATTCCGGGCTGGGTAACGCGCCTCGATGGTGCTTTTCATGCCTCCACGAACCGTGAACTCCCCCCGCACAACTACCCAAACGGGGCTGCAAGCGGCAACCACGTCACGCAAAATACGATTGATAGCGTTCTCGTAGAAGATTCCCAGATTTCGATATCCCAGGATGTAGTACTTCAGTGCTTTTAACTCCAGGCAAACTTTCTCGGGCAGATAGTGAATCGTGATCTTGCCAAAATCGGGGAGCTTCGTCTTCGGACAGATGGATGTGAACTCCGGTATCTCGATGGTGATTTCATAGCCACGAAACTGGTTTGGCCAGACCTCGATTGCCGGCAGTTCGGCGTCAATGCCGGAACGCGCATGGTCTTCCGTATACTCGCTCATTCGGTGTGGTTCCTCGTCGTCGAAATAGAAATGGATCGCAGCGCGCAGCCACGGCCCGCAAGCGCCTTATTGTAGAGCAGCCGTTACCGGATTTACACCACTCGCGATTGCTGCGCACCTTCGGTTCCACTCAAGTCCGAACGTTCTCTGCCGGCCGAGCTATTGAGACGCTCACCTGCCACGGGCTTTGCTCCGCCCCGCCCATGGCTATTCACGTACGTCGCCGCCGGCCGACGGCACCGCGGAACAGCAGGCGTCTCAAGAGTCCCGGTTCCGCCGGCTGCTGGTGTCCAGCCAGACAGGATGTGGGACATGATGATCAAACGGCTTTTGGGGATTGTCTCGCCTGCCCCGCTTCGCTATAGTCTGCGTCTCGTCCGGCTGAGGAGAAGCCTCTATGTCGTCGAACAGACTCACCGCGTTGGTTACCGGAGCCAGTAGTGGCATTGGCGCCGCGACTGCGGTGGAGTTAGCCCGCCGTGGCATGGCTGTCGCAGTGCATTACTTCAACAACGAAGCCGGAGCGCACCAGACCGTTCACACGATCCGAGCCGCCGGTGGAGAAGCGATCGCGATCAAGGCCGACGTGCGACAGCGAAGCGACGTCGAGAGCATGGTAGCTGAAGTCCTGAAGACGTTTGGAACCATCGACGTCCTGGTGAACAACGCTGGCTCGCTGGTGGCGCGCGTTCCGTTTCTGGAAACCACCGACGAGCATTGGGAAGACGTGTTGCGCTTGAACCTAAGCAGCGTGTTTTATTGCACCCGAGCTGTAGCCCGGCATATGGCAAAACAGAGCAGTGGCATTGTGATCAACGTCGCTTCTATCGCCGCCCGGCACGGCGGCGGGCCCGGCGCCATCTGTTACGGGGCAGCGAAAGGCGCCGTGCTTGCGATGACAAAAGGACTGGCGAAAGAGCTTGCCCCCTATGGCATTCGAGTGAATGGAGTCAATCCCGGCGTCATCCTGACTCCGTTTCACGAGCGCTTTACGAGCGAGGAACTGATGAAGCGGATGGTCGATTCGATTCCGCTCAAGCGCGCCGGTGCGTCAGAAGAAACGGCAACGGTCATCGCGTTTCTTGCTTCGAAGGACGCCCAATACCTCGCCGGAGAAACCATTGAAGTCAATGGCGGCCAGTTGATGGATTAGAGGGAGTCTTCGTTCCAGTTTCGTGACGTTGGCGAACCGGTTCCTGGAAGGGCATGGCAATTTCCTGGACGAAATACACGACGTTCCGAAGCCGTCTCATCGATCACTTTGACTCAAACCCGCCAACCCCTGGAAGTTCTCTGCCTGGGCGAGCTGCTCGTCGACCTGGTACCCCAGCCGGCAGGTTTGCCTCTCGACCGGGCGCGAGCCTTGCGCATCGCCCCTGGCGGAGCCCCAGCCAATGTGTCGGTCGCCCTCACCCGGCTTGGCGTCAGGTCGGGTTTCGTGGGGCAAGTGGGTAACGACCCTTTAGGCCGTCTCTTGCGGCAGACACTGGAACGGAACCAGGTCGATCTCACTTGCTTCAAGCTCGCTCAGAAGTCGCTGACGCGAATTGCACTCGTCACGAACGATCGCAATGAGCATCAACGTTTCATGTTCTACGGGGACGCAGACGTCCAGGTCGCGCCCAAAGACATTCGCGAAAACTACGTGCGGCGTGCCCGCTTTCTCCACTTCGGGTCCATCTCGCTGATCCAGGAACCTTCTCGGTCAGCAACCTTGGCTGCCATACAGATGGCGCGCAAGCACGGCCTGGTCGTTTCTTTCGACCCAAACCTGCGGCCGCCGCTTTGGCCTAGCCTGAAGGCCGCCCGCCGAACGATTCTGGAAACCATCGAGTTGTGCCACATCCTTAAGGTCAACCGGTCAGAGTGGGACTTTCTCTTTCCCAGACGCCGGTTCGAAGACTCTTTCCCTGTGCTGGAGCGTCTCGGGGTCCGCCTGGCTGCGGTCACCTGCGACGCGGGCGGCTCGATCCTGGCCAGCGACTCCGACTGTGTGGCCGTGCCGACTCGCACCGTGAAGGTGTCGGACACGACCGGAGCAGGCGATGGATTCGTGGCAGGGCTCCTTTGCCGGCTGGCGCAGCGACGGGCTGGCGGACCTATCGAGCGAGTGGAATTGGAAGAGCTAGGCAGATTCGCAAATGCGGTGGGTACGCTGACCTGCACCCGCCCGGGAGCAATTCCCGCCTTTCCCACTTTTCAACAGGTGAAGCGTTTTCTCGACTGATCCCGACCAACAACGTGGAATCGCACCTGTCGAACGATGCCGCGGCTCTGCGCGTATCGTGACAACCGGGGAACTGCTTCCAAGTCAGGGTGAGGGAAACCAACTCACGCGAGCTCACCGGCGGGCGGCTGAGCCGCTTCGCCACGACAGATCCGTAGCCTGCCTTGAGCGAGGACCTCACGTGGGCCGCACGTTCCTGGCGAAGCACGTCAGTGTCAGCAGAAAACTCTCGCGCCCGCTTGGAGTGCCCATTCGAGTCAGCTGCCCGTGGTGCTCCAGAGCGCAAAGGAGCCACGAGCGTAGCGCACTACTCAGCATTGCCTACTGACGCTTCAAGGAACTCCTGCGGCAGCGCGAGCTTTGCGGACCGAAAGCGGCAGACGACTGCCGCAGTCCAAGACGCTTCGCGAACTGCTGGGGCATGCTCTTTTGAAGTGCACCAGTCCTCTGGCGCTCTGACATGGGAATGCAAACAAGCAGGCATCATCACCTGGGTCGGGGAACAGAAAAATTCGCGGCTTTGACGTGATCCTGGCCAGGAAGCCAATCGGGCTGGAGAATGCGTGCTGCTTGTGCTAGTCTCCACGGCCTCAAGAAAAAGGGGGCGTTTTCGATGCAACTCGGCCTTTTCATGATGCCGTTACACCCGCCTGAGAAATCTCGGACCCAGTGTCTTGAAGAGGACATCGAGCTCGTTGTCCGCGCCGATGAGCTTGGTTTCGTCGAGGCCTGGGTTGGGCACCACCTGACGCTCGCCTGGGAACCTATTCCCGCCAACGATCTCTTCATCGCCACCGTCATACCCCGCACCAAACAAATTCGGCTCGGCACCGGTGTCACGATTGTGCCGCAACATCATCCAGCCAACGTGGCCGTGCGCCTGGCCATGCTGGACCATCTCGCCCGCGGCCGCTTCAATTGTGGCTTCGGCCAGGGTGGAGTGCCAACAGACTGGGAATTGTTCGGCTTGCCAGATGGCAAAACGCAAGGTTTGATGACCATTGAGGGCATCGATATGGTCCTCAAACTCTGGCAGAACGAGCCGCCGTTCGACTTCAAGGGGCAGTTCTGGCACATCAAGATTCAGAATCCCGCCTCCGAGATTGGCCTGGGGACGATGCTGAAACCCTATCAAAAGCCGCATCCGCCGATTGCGATGAGCATCGTCAAAGGCAAGTCCATGGCAGCGCGTATGGCTGGGCAGCGTGGCTATAAGCCTGTCAGCACCAACCTGGTGCCATTCGCCACGGTCGCCGAGCATTGGTCGACTTATTGTGCAGGCGCTGCCGAGGCGAACCGCCCAGAGCCACAGCGTTCCGCATGGAGCGTGTCGCGCAGCATCTTTGTGGGCGACTCGAACGACGAGGCCTGGGAGTTCGCCTTGAACAGCGCGTTCGGCGGGTCGTTCGCCTACCTGCTCAAGCTGATGGCAATGACCAACATGACCAGTCTCGCGAAACACGACCCGTCGGTGCCCGACGATGCCGTGACGCTCGAGTATGCTCTGAAGCAGTTGTGCATCATTGGCGATACGCGAACCTGCATTCAACGCCTTGAGGAGCTATGGGAGACCACCGGCGGATTCGGCACGCTGCTGATGATCGCCCACGATTGGGACGACAAGGCCAGATGGCTGCGTTCGATGGATCGCTTGACGCATCAAATTGTTCCCGCGCTGCCTTCGGTCTAGTATTACTTTGTTAAGTCTCTTCGGGTGGCGCATACATCGTGCTTTTTGCGATGTATGCGTACCGTACGCACACATGACAAACTGCGCCATGTGTGCGCCACCCAAAGTATCGGGACAAGACTTAACATAGTAATTGTAGCTCAGGCACAGACAAACCTATGTCCTTCGATCCAATGCTGCAGCGCCGCATCATGGGCCGCTTCGCCACGGGTGTGACGGTGATCACCACCCGCCACGACGAAACCCTTTGGGGGATGACGGCGAACGCAGTGCTGTCGCTTTCGCTCGATCCGCCGTTGATGCTCGTGTCTATCGATCGTCGCAGCCAGATACACGAGTACATCGTCAAGGCGCAATGCTTTGCCGTGAACATTCTGACGGCGCAACAGGAACATCTCTCGCGCCGTTTCGCGATGCGCGGCCCCAAGGCTTTTTCTGGTATTGCGATGGAGATTTCGGCCACAGGCGCGCCCATCTTTCTGGAGTCGCTGGCGTTTGTCGACTGCCGTCTAGAGCAGGTGGTGGAGGGAGGCGATCACGATATGATGATCGGGACGATTGTGGCTGGTGCGGTCCGCGACGGCGCCCCGCTGCTCTTCTATGCGGGGCAATACGCATCTCTTGCCCCTCCCGCGTCCGCTCACGCGCCAGTTGAAGGCAGTTCGATCGACGCATGCTTCGATCATTACGGAAGCTTTTGAACAAACGGCAGGAGCAGGCTGCAACGCCTCGTTCAGAAACAGGCTTGTTGCGGTCCTGCGGATCGAGGACCGAGAGAGACGAACATGAACATGCGAGGCAACCGTATCAAGACAAAGCTCGCTGCGGGTGAAATCGCAACGATCGTCGGTGGGCATAACAACAGCACGCAAACCATCGATTTTTTCGGACCGCTGGGCTTCGACGGCTTCTGGCTCGAAGGAGAGCATGGAACGGTGACTTGGGATCGGATCGATGACATGGCCCGGGCCTGCGACCTCTGGGGCATGACGTCGGTTCTGCGGGTGTACTCCGATGAACCCTGGGTGATTACCCGGTCGCTTGACCGCGGCGTCAATGGCATCGTGGTCCCCCACGTGAACAGCAAGGCGCAGGCAGAAAGAATCGTGCGTTCGGCAAAGTTTGGCCCCATCGGGCAGCGAGGAATCTATCCGAGCCGGCGCTCTTATGGTGTGCCGGATTATTTCGAGCGCGCGAATGACGAGATCTTGATCATTGTTCTCATAGAAGAGATGCGCGCTGTCGAGAACCTTGCCGAAATTCTTTCCGTCGATCACATCGATGCCTTCTTCGTCGCGGCCGGAGACCTTTCGCAGACGATGGGTTACGTGATGCAATTGGAACATCCCAAGGTTCTTGACGTCGTGGACCGCGCGATCCGCCAGATTGCCGACGCAGGACGCGTCGCCGGGGCTTTGGCTCTGAACGACGCCATGCTCGAACGCAACCTTCGAAGCGGTGCGCGGTTGTTCTTGAAGTCCTATGAAGGCTGGCTGCGGCAGGGTGCGCAGGAGTACCTCTCCCGCATCGCCGCCCTGACCACGCCTCCCACCTCCCATCGCTAAGACACTCGGCTGGTTCTCATCGAAACGACTCTATGAGCTGGGGCTACCTGGAAGACGCAAGTGGGGTGAAGGGCCACGCCGACCGGATCTGCGTGCCCAAAGACCAACGCGAACTTCTAGCGGATCTGGTCGAGGCGCAGCGCCAACAAGCGGCAGTGACCATCGCGGGCGGGGGCAGCGGATTAACCGGTGGCCGTGTGCCGTTCGGCGGATGGTTGATTTCCACGGAAAATCTGCGCCGCCTGGAGATATCGGCCGGGAAGGCAACGGTAGGTGCAGGCGTCACGCTGCATGAGCTGCATAGCGCCGCCCGGACGACCGGACAGTTCTATCCTCCCGATCCCACCGAGACGATGGCCTTTGTGGGTGGCACCATTGCCTGCAATGCCAGTGGTTCGCGCAGTTTCAGGTATGGCGCAACCCGGCGGTGGATCGAACGCTTACGCGTGGCGCTTCCAGATGGTGAGGTCCTCGATGTTCGACGGGGAGACACCATCGATTTCGACGTGCCCGAGATTCCGCAGCCCGCTACGCGGAAGCACTCTTGCGGCTATCCCCTGCGGCCGGGCATGGATTGGATCGATCTTTTCACTGGATCGGAAGGCACCCTTGGCGTGATCCTGGAAGCGGAAGTGCGCTTGCTGCCGGTTCCGCCGGAGCTGCTCAACGGGATCGTTTTTTTTCCCACGGACGAGTCTGCGCAGGTTGCTCTGGATGGCTGGCGCAACATCGCGGGCCTGCGCATGCTGGAGTACGTCGACGACCCGACGCTACGTCTGATCGTGCAGCGCCATCCCGATGTTCCCGGCACCGCAACCGCCGCGCTCATCATCGAACAGATCGTAACCGAGGGCCAAGACATCGACGCCTGGGGCGATCGCCTGGCGCAGGGAGGCGCCTTGGAGGAGGAAAGCTGGTTTGGGACTTCGGATGCAGACCGCGAGCGCTTTCGCCGATTTCGTCACGCATTACCGGAAACGGTGCTCGAAATTGCTCTCAGAAACGCGTTCCCGTCTTTCCTCGGCTCCGATTTCTCGGTACCGATCGAGAAGAACCGCGAAATGCTCGTCTTCTATCGGGAAAACATGGACCACATCATGCCGGGCCATTACTGCATCTTCGGGCACGCCGGAGATGGCCATCTGCATGTCAATATGTTGCCGGCAACCCGGGAGGAGTTCGACGCAGGATACCGCGTGCTGCCCATGTTCGCCCAGCAGGCGGTGCGCCTCGGCGGGTCTGTCGCCGCAGAGCATGGGCTCGGAAAGCGAAAGGCCCGGTTCCTGCCAATTCAGTATTCCGCCGGGCATATCGAAGCAATGAAAGCGGTGAAGCGCCGCTTCGACCCCCAGTGGCGTTTCGGACGTGGAACGATCTTCGAGCTGCCATCGACAGGCCCGTGAGCTGTTCCCGCGACCCGAGCGGAAGGACGGAAGGTTGCACGGTCAGCTACGGCGATGATCGCAGGCCTGCTTGAGACGGCGATCGCCAAGCGAAAGCGAAGTTGCAGTGTGGCCCGTGATCACGACACCGCTCGGCGGCTCGAGCCGGTGCGCCGCACCGTCTGCGTTGCCCGCCCGGCCAGGCGTTCCCAGCTTTTGGCTTCCTCTCCAATTGGAATCCCAGACCCTTGACAAGATTCGTCACTGGCAGCTACCTCATGGAGGGAAACCTTGTGACAGACTCGATTCGCGTCCACCGATCGGCTCTGTGCTTGACGGCTTGGCTCGCAGCGGTCTCCCTGGTGTTCATGTACCGGATCCCTTTGCCAGCGCAAGAGACGTTGCCGGTCGGCAAGTCTAAGGGTGATCAAGAGCGCAACGCCGAGCTTCTGAGTGGTTATGACTACAAGAAGTATCCTGAGGCCTTGACGGTGAAGAGATGGAACCACCTGCAGGCCGTTCGTTGATCTCAAGAAGAAGTCTCGCTGTTCTGTTCCTGATGGCCCTCCGTGCCGTTTTGGGCGAAGAAGCGGTCGAGCTGGGGTACGCCGAGCCAAAGGAGCGGCGAGTCCCGGTGATCTTCAGCCAGAATGAATCCGAGTTCTTCGTGGGAACGTTCGGGCCGATTGGCGCCAAAACGCTCGATGACTACGTCCGGTCTATAATCTCGTCCAGCTCGAGGACGAGCGCACCATGCGGGTGACTTGGGTGGGAATCGAGATTCGATGAAAGGAAGCGAGGCCTATGCAATTCCGGAGGAACCATGAAGGCGTCTACGGGGTCGTCCCTGTAATCCCGATTCCGTTCGATGTCCAGGAGGAGGTCGATGAACCCGCGCTCCGGCGGCTCATCGATTTCGCCGTGGAGTGTGGCGTTGGCGCCGTTTGCCTGCCTGCGTATGGCAGCGAGTTTTACAAGCTATCGGAACGAGAGCGTGCCCGGGTGGTCGAGATCGCAGTGCAACAATCTGCGGGCCGGCTGCAGGTGATCGCTCAGAGTAATCATGGCTCCTCGCGGATCGCGCTCTCATTCGCCCAGGCAAACGACGCGGCCGGCGCCGATCTGATCTCGGTAGCCATTCCCAGGCAGTTCGCCCTTTCGGAGGACGATCTGTTGCGCTACCTGGCGCCGATCCTCGACGGCGCCGGGGTTCCCTGCTTTGTTCAGGATTT
>VFZK01000099.1 GCA_016871215.1 Acidimicrobiia bacterium
GGCGGAAGAAGGGTTTGGACCGATCCATGCGGAAGTGGCAAGCGTGGTGAAGCGGGCTGCGGAGACCTTGAGAGCGGCAGGCTGCAAGGTGGATCCGGTTGTCGTTCGGGGACTCGCTGAACGCGATTGCAAAGTTCTTTCGGCTACTCTGTTTGGGGCAGAGGCTTCGGTCTATTTCGATGAGCTCATCCGGGGCCAGACTGAGAAATTGCACCCTGTCTTGCGCAATCGCCTCACTTCCGTGAGCGTTTCCCTGGCAGATTATGTCAAGGCCCAGCTTGAAGTGGACCAACTTCGCAACGACTTGGCGGAATATTTCAGCCATTATGACGTGCTGCTCACGCCTGCGACGATCGTGGCTGCACATCCACACAATGCCACCGAGCTGAAGGTCGCAGGCAACACGCTGCCGCCTCGCCAAGTGGTGCGGACAACGGTGCCCTTTAGCATGACCGGGTACCCCGCGATGTCTGTTCCATTCGGCTGGAGCAGCGAGAAGTTACCGATCGGTGTGCAACTGGTTGGGCGCCATTTCGACGAGCGGTCGATCTTCCTGGCCGCGACGGCCCTGGAAGCTGCCCACGATGGAGTGAGAACGCACCCTCCGGTGTAGGTTTTTTGCAGCGACACCACCTCCGCCGCCAAGCCAAGCGATCGGAGGAACCCGCGCGTGGCGAAACCGTTTGTGCAACGCAACCTCTGTCTGAACGCCGGCCCACACGACAAGGCTTCTGGCTGATTTTGATATGAACCCGTTCGACCCGTGGAACACGGTTGCCGCTTTTCCCCTCGTCCCTTTCAGGCGGGGGAAACTCGACTTGGAAGGATACGCGAAAAACCTCCGCTACCTTGCAAGCCACAGCTGGCTGGACGGCGGTCGTAAGCGAGTGATCGCTTTTGGCGGCAGCAGTCTCATTCATCACATCGACGCGGACGACCAAATCGCACTGATGGAATTGGCGAGCGAAATCGCCGGCGATCGTTCGTTGCTGTTGTCGGGAATTGTTCCGAACCCTCTGGGCGTAGCGGCCCGCCTCGTGGAAAGACAGGCGCGTTTCGCTCGACCGCCTGATGCCTACTTGATTCTGCCGGTCAATGGTGTCGCCAATCCCGAAGGCGTTTACCGGACGTTGAAGCAGTTCTGCCAGGATATGGGGACCCGCTTCGGAGCCAGCTTTCTTCTCTATCTGAGGAATTCGAACCAGCGTGAGGCTTTGGGCCGTTTGGTTCGAGACTGCCGGCCGGTGCTAGGGGTGAAGGTGGGAACCACGCCGGAGGATGTCTCTTTTCTGGTCGATCTCATCCAGGACGAAGGCATCGTCGTGTGGGGAGTCGGAGACCGGGCGACAGCGGGCTTCGAGCGAGGCGCCCGCGGCCACACCTCTGGGATTGCCCAGCTATTCCCGAAAGCCAGCGACTGGATCAACAACGCTTCACGAGCGGGAGACTTCGAGTCCTGCCGCAGAGTGGAGGCCGATATCGCGAGATTCGAAGAAGTCCGGTTTATGATGGATCGCGCCTTCAATTACTCCGCTTTGGTCGCAGCAGCTCAACTGGCGGGTTTCGAGGATGTGGCGGGAGGAGACGGCGGGCCCTTCAATGAACTTCCCCCGCCCGAAGTGACCGCGATTCTCGCCGAGGAAGTGAAGAAACTGAAGCCGTACCACTATTGAAGACGGCGATAGGTTGCCGGGCTGAAAGCTCGGCAGGAGCCTCGCTGTGGCAGTCTGTGCTGGACGCAATTCTCCTTTCGCAGGTCGAGAGGCGGAATACATTCAACAGAGGAGAACCTATGGCTTGGCAGACAAACCGAATGAAACAGCTCTTGCGTGAAGGCAAAGCGGTCTATTCATGCACCGTCGCCATCCCGCACCCCAACCTGGCAGAAATCGCCGGATTGGCAGGTTACGAATGCGTCATGTTGGACGGAGAGCATGGGACGGTGAGTAGCGGGACTCTGGATGCGATGATTCTGGCCTCCTATGCCGGGGGATCGACGCCTATTTTCCGGGCACCCTCGCTGGACACAACCTTGGTGAAGCAAGCACTCGACCACGGTGCCGGTGGCATCCTGTTCCCCCACATTCGCACGGTTGAAGACGCGAAACAGGCCGTCGCTCTCTGCAAATACCGGCCTGAAGGGCGCCGTGGTGTCGGACCCGGCCGGCCGATTGGCTATGGACTCGGGGATCCCAAAGCCTACGTGGCAAATGCCAACGACAACATGATCGTCGCTCTGATGATCGAAGAGCCTCAAGCCGTTGAGAATCTTGAGGCCATCGCCGCAGTTCCTGGGATTGACATCTTCAACATGGGGCCGTGGGATCTTTCCACCGCCTACGGCTTCCCGATCGAGGAGCGTCATCCGCTGGTAGTTCAGGCCTTTGAGAAAGCGCTGAAGCTTGGCCAACGCCATGGGATCGCCGTGGGTGTTTCGCCGACCAGCGAACAAGACGCCAGGGACCTCTACCGCCAGGGAGCCCGATTCTTCGAAGCCGTATCGGTGGAGAGCTTTCTGGCAGCCGCCCTTTCCAGCTATCGGAAAGCTTGCAACCCTGGGTGAAGATTCGCCGCTCGAGGCAGACCGGCGAGTTGCGGTGACAAGTCCTGTCACTCGCAATTTGCGCTAACGTATTTTCCTTTCGTGGAAGCTTCGTCATGCCCCCTGCAAGCGAGCATCCGGCTGGAGCGTTTGTTCCCGCGAGGACTGAACAGGCTCGACGCCCGACTGGAACGGAGCACAGCACCCCATCCGAGGGCAGCAGAGATAGCGCTTCGAGTACCTGGCGTATGTGATTGTCGCAGCGATCGCGGCCAGCACGATGGTTGTGCCACTGCGGGACGCTTGGTCTGCAGCAGCGAATTCATCGGAGGAGGCTGGAAATGCCGCTGACTTTTGATTTTCCATTGGAACAACTCAAGACGTACCAAGGAATCAACCCACGACCTCCCGACTTCGATGAGTTCTGGGACAGAAGCTTGGCCGAAATGCGGTCTGTTAGTCCGGACGTCGAACTGATTCCGGCCAAGTTCCAGGTGCGTGATACCGAGTGTTTTCATCTATACTTCACCGGCGTGGCTGGGGCTCGAGTGCATGCCAAGCTGCTGCGGCCGAAGCCTGCATCACCGTCTCACCCTGCTGTGTTGATATTCCACGGTTACCGGGGCCATTCCGGCGACTGGGTGGACAAGCTGCCCTATGTATCGCAAGGGTACGCGGTTGCGGCGCTCGATTGTCGAGGGCAGGCGGGGCTGTCTGAAGACCTCGGCGGAATCCGGGGTAACACCCAACACGGACACATCATTCGAGGCCTCGCTGAAGCTCTGAACGGCGAGCCCGAGAAGATGCTTTTCCGCCAGATTTTTCTCGATACGGCGCAGCTGGCGAGGATCGTGATGGAAATGCCGCATGTGGACGCCGGGCAGGTTAGCGTGACGGGCGGCAGCCAGGGCGGCGCGCTGGCCGTGGCCTGCGCCGCGTTGGAGCCGCGAATCAAGCGAGCGGCTCCTGTGTTTCCGTTTCTCAGTGACTACAAGCGAGTCTGGGAGATGGACCAGGCCAAGGATGCTTATGCTGAGTTGCGAGAGTACTTTCGATACTTCGATCCGCTGCATGCCCGCGAGGATGCAACCTTCGAGAAACTCGGTTATGTCGACATTCAGTTTCTTGCTCCGCGCATCCGGGCGGAAGTGCTTTGGGGCATCGGGCTGATGGATACGATCTGTCCTCCCTCAAGCCAGTTCGCCGCTTACAACAAAATCAACTCACCCAAAACCCTGGCGGTTTACCCAGACTTTGGGCACGAGCAGCTGCCTGGTCTTGCAGACCAGATTTTCCAATTTCTGACGCAGTGATGGTTCGGGTGGAAGTGCGTGCGAAAGTCGAAGGTGTTCCCGGGTTCTCATGCGGGTTGAGCCGCAGAGGACGACGTTACAGGGATCGCGTTCTGCAGTGGCCAGGGTCCGCATCAGATCATGCAGCATGAGACAGCTGCTCCGAACCGTCATTCCCGCGAAAGCGGGAATCCAGCATACGATTTCTGCTTTCTCGGGAATGACGGAACATCTTCAGAGTGTCGAGCGATGCAAGAGAATCCAAGGCCTCTGCCGGAGCGTCCTCGCAGCCACGGGCCTCACTCCAACCTTCCCGGAGCCGGTAGTAATTCAATTCCCGAGTAATCCTTCTTGATTCGAAAACGAATGGCCCAGATGGCGTTTGTCCGCGCATCGTCGGTGCGATGCCCTCCGGTGCTCAGGTAGCAGACGAAGATTGAACCGTCTGGAAGCTCCATGGCCTTGCCATAGCCGTACGAGCGGTCGATGAGAAAGCCGTGATTTGTGGCGGGAGCGATCCAGGTCAGTCCGCCGTCGCGACTGAAAGTCACTCGCAGCCCTCCAGCGCCAGCCGTGTAGGAACCGTGCAGGCAGACGAGGGTTCCGTCTCGCAACACAAACAAAGTGGGGGCGAACATCCGCATGCCGAAAGTGACCGGTTCTGTCCAAGTCTTGCCGCGATCGGACGACCAGCAGATGTCGCCTTCAGGCCGGGCAATCATCACCAGGCGCCCGTCCGCAAGCTCCGTCGCGTGGGGTTCGTCCAGGTTATGATCCGCCTTGACGACCGACAGCAGCTGCCAGCTCTCGCCGCGGTCTTTGCTGCTGAAGACTCCGGATTGCGTTGGCCCGCCACCTTTCGGAACGCCTCCCACCGTCAGCAAGACGGATCCGTCTTTGCGGAGAACCATCGGTCCGTCGGCTTCTTCGCCGGCAAACACCGGCGGCAAGCCACGCGGCGTCTGTTCCCAAGTCTTGCCGCCATCGAATGAGCGGATGGTCCGGACATGATGGGCAAAGGCAGGGTCTTTTTCGATATCCGTCATGCCCCAGGAACTGAAGTAAGAGCAAAGCAGCGTTCCATCGGACAACTCGAGAATGCTGGCATGGCGATCGTCGGCGCCGGTGTCAATCATGGTTTCGGGCTTGCTCCAGGTCTTTCCGTTGTCGGTCGAACGGACAAGCATGGCCCGTCCTCCAGTCGGTGCGTCAAAGTTGGGAGGAAAGCCCATCCTCGTCCAGTCGTGGAGATCTTTCGCTGCGACACGCAGAGGCGTGGGCGGAGAGCCATGCCAGTAGCCTGCGTTGAAACCGACGAGCCAGGTTCCATTCTTCAGGCGAACCGGGGATTCCCAGCCTACGAATCCCCCATAGCCGGGAAACGGATCGGGTTGGTTCTTGCCCGGCCCAATGATCGTTTGACGCAGAGCTGAGGGTTCCTGGCTTGGAACAACCTTGACTTTGACCACGGGTCTCGAGACCGGTGCGCTCGTAGCTCGGTGACAGAGAATCGTCAAACCAACGAGCACGGCCACGAGCATAGGTATTCGCCTCAACGTGAGCATGGGTGACTCCTTTTTTGCGCGTGCGCGGACAAGTTACGTAGTTTGCGAGAACCAGTTAGCATTGTCATCCGGAAGCCACGACTGTTCCTATTGCTCGGGAGCCTGGAAGCGCGCTGCGCATACGACGGGTCAAAGCCGGTTCGCGGGAACAGGCTCTTGCTCGCGTTCTTTCTGGACTGAAGACTGGTGCTCGCCTTTAAGAGTTCCTGCGTCGCGTCTTCAAAGACCTTCAGAAGACGATCCGAGCCCAGGCTCGACGTGTCGACGCCCACGATGTAATTCGTGGCAAGGTCCACGTTCTGCGGTTCCGCTGACCCTTCGGGCAAGCCACGCAACTGGCCTAGTCGCGCCAAGGCTTGCTGTACGTGCGCCGACGAGTACCAGACGACGCGGAAGATCACGGTTGTTTCAAGGTCCTCATCGAGCCGGATGGGCTGTCGTCGCTGGCCCTGGCTCTGACTCTGCCTGTCACCCTGGAAAACGTCTTGGCCAGCCCTCCCCCAGGGTCGCTTTCCCCGAATGACAGACATTTGATCTTTTCCCCACGGAGACTTAGAAAGGACTGTCTCCGCTTCCTTTTCGGTCCAGTCTTTGGAAGGTTTGTCCAGCCAGAACTCCCCGGCAGCCAGCACCAAAGGCAAGAGCAAGCACGGTGCCAGTGTAAACACGAGCCATCGATTCACGGCGCAACGCATAAGCCCTCCTCCGCAAGCAGGCGACTTCCTGAGAGGCGCCAGGCAACTTAGAGAGAACTGCGCGCTGTGAAGGAACGCCTCAACGCGAGGCAACGATAGTCTATCCAAACGGAATGGCACCGGCAAAGCGAGAACTTCGCGGTGCGATCTTTGAAATGGCCAGCCGTGTGATTGCTTGCTATTCTTCCGTCGAATTGGGAGGGGAATACGTCAACACGACGCTGCGTCATCATCGGCGCTGGATTCGCCGGAGCCGCCACGGCTTACTATCTCACCCGCTTTGGGCTGAGCCGGGTGGTCGTCCTGGAACAGGAACCCGTGGCCGGAGTGCATGCCTCGGGCAGAAACGCCGCCATGGTTCGGCAGGTCGTATACGACGACGCCATCGCAGCCATGGCGCGCGAAGGAGCGTCTTTCCTGCAGCAGCTCCCAACCGACTGGCCTCTGCCAACGGGTTTTGAGCAGAGTGGCTCGCTTCTGCTGGCAGACGCAACGACGGCGCCGAAACTCCAGCAAGCAGGCCGAAAGGCAGCCGATGCGGGCGTTCCCGTTCAGTGGCGCTCGATCGAGCATCTTCGGCAGCACGTGCCGGTGCTCGCCGAGGCGCCTGTGCAAGCGGGGCTCTGGTGTCCAACCGATGGAGTCGTCGACATCCACAACCTGCTACAGGGCTATCTGAACTTGGCGGTTGCCGCCGGGGCGGAGGTTCGATACGCGAGCAAGGTGCGCAGGATCGTCGTTCGTGGCGAAGCGGTTCGTGCGGTTCAAACCGAGGAGGACGAGTTCGAAGCAGATGTGCTGGTGAACGCTGCCGGCGCTTGGGCAGGTGAGGTAGGCCGGCTGGCAGAGGCCGCGGATATTCCTCTGACACCGTTTCGCCGCCACCTCTTCGTGACCCAGGAATTGCCCTGGGTCGAGGCTTCCTGGCCGATTGTTTGGGACTTGGCGCACGACATCTACTTTCGCCCAGAATCTGGCGGTTTGTTGCTAAGTCCGTGTGATGAGACTCCACACCCACCCGGCAGTACCGTGACCGACCCGGCTGCGCTCGAAATGCTAGCCGAAAAGGTCACTCGCTGTTTTCCCCGGCTCTCCAGCCTGCCCATTCGGAGATCGTGGTCTGGGCTTAGGACCATGGCTCCCGACCATCGTTTCGTCATCGGATGGGACCCGATGCGCAAAGGTTTCTTCTGGGTTGCGGGACTGGGCGGACATGGCGTGACCGTTGGTTCCTCCGTGGGACGACTTGCCGCCCAGTCGATTCTGGGCAACGCCGACCCCCCTCGTGCATTCGCAGCCTCTCCCGATCGTTTTATTACAAAACTCTGACATCTCAACTGTTCAAGTGCCTGGAATAATAGGCCCGTTCGGTTGCGCCAGCTGGCTCTCTCCCCACGCCCCAGCGGTGATCGCATGGTGCGCCTCTACCTCATCAAGCCGTCCAACTACGATGACGCCGGATATGTTGTCACCTATTTTCGAGGCGTTCTCCCTTCGAACAGCCTGAACTGCCTGGCCGCGCTGACCCGGGAAGTCGTCGCGCAGAAACGGCTCGGACCGGATATCGAACTCCGGGTGGAGCTCTTCGACGAGACAGTTCAGCGAATTCCAGTCAGAAGGATCTGTCGTTCCGCTCGCAGGAGCGGCGAGCGGGCGATCGTTTGTCTAGTCGGGGTGCAGACAAATCAATTTCCGCGTGCCGGCGACCTGGCGCGGACATTTCGAGCGGCGGGTGTGACCGTCCTGATTGGCGGGTTTCACGTCAGCGGTTATCTCTCCTTGGTTTCTGAGATCCCGCGCGACATCCAATCGCTGCTCGACGAGGGAGTGACCATCGTCAAAGGCGAGGTCGAAGAAACATGGGAGCAACTGCTCGCCGATGCCATTGCCGGGCGGTTGAAGCCTCTCTATGACTTTCTACAATGCAGCCCGGACCTGCTTCGTCGGCCGATTCCACTTGTGGACCGGAAGCTGATGAAGCGGTTCGCCGCCTCGAACCACGGAACGATCGACTGCGGCCGTGGCTGCCCGTTCAACTGCAGCTTCTGTACGATCGTCAACGTACAAGGACACCAGATGCGGGCGCGCTCGGCTGAAGCGATCGCCAACGTCATTCGGGACAATTGGCGGCAGCAGGGAGTCAGCTACTACTTCTTCACGGACGACAATTTTTCCCGCAATCCGCACTGGGAAGCCATTTTCGATGCGCTGACCGGTCTTCGTGAGGACGAGCGGCTGGATGTGACTTTCATGATGCAGGTCGACACTCTGTCTTACCGGATTCCACGTTTTGTGGAAAAAGCCCGGCGCGCAGGCTGCACCCAGGTGTTCATCGGAATGGAGAGCCTGAATCCCGCTAACCTGAAGTCGGTTGGCAAACTACAGAACAAAACGCGCGACTATTCCCGGCTGATGCAAGCGTGGCATGAGGCGCAGATTGCCACCCACGTCGGATACATCCTGGGTTTTCCGCATGACACGGAGGAATCGGTGCGCCGTGACCTCTCGATTCTCATCAACGATCTTCAGGTCGAGCAGGCGTCGTTCTTCATTCTGACGCCTCTGTCGGGCTCGCTCGATCACCTCAACAGGGTCCGGCGGGGCGAATCGTTGGACCCGGATCTCAACAAGTATGACTCCATGCACGAGGCGATGCATTTCCCAAACTTTCCGGCGCCCGGCTCGCTGAAGCGGCTCTATGAAGAGGCTTACGAGACCTTTTACCAGTTCGACAACATGAAGCGCATCCTGTTGCGAGCCGCTCCTCGCAACTACTGGAACATCTTCAAGAATTTCCTTTGGTATCGACACGCCGCCAGCTTGGAGCGCCGCCATCCCATGATGGCCGGTTTTTTCAGGCGCAAGAGCCGCCAAGCCATGCGTAGCGGGGTTCCCGTGCCTGACCGCTGGACGTTTTTCAAAACGCGGTCGCGTGAGCTGTGGGCTTATCTCAGCGGACTCGCCAGGCTCTTTCGGGAGATGCAGGAGCTTTGGCTGCAGACGCGGCCACGCAGCACAACCGAGAGGGCGGTTGTTCAGGAGATGCATCGCATCTATGCCGCAGTCGAACGACGTCTCACCGCCGCCGAACTGCAGATGGCCGACCGCCGTGCAGGCGCTCATTCTCCTGCTTTGAAGGTTCCCTCCAAGCTTCTGTTGCAGTGGCAACGGTGGAATCTGTTCTATGCCAACCGGAGGGTCTTTACGCGGAGAGACATCGATCGCAGCTGGCGCACGATGGTCGAGAATCTCAAGCGCTGTCGCTTCTGGGAAGCTTCTCCCCTAAGGTTGGCCACAGTCCTCTGGCTGGACTTTCAAGTCACAGCAATGTTTCTGCTGGCCTTTCTCGGCGCCGGACGGAAGTGACGTCGGAGGCATTACCGCGGCGCGGGAGCGTCTGCAGCGACGGCAATAACTCCCCACGACGTACCACAATACAGAATTCGAGGGTTTGAAGCATCGATCGCCACCGCATAGTAATCGGGTTCCGCGCTGTCTTCGGCGCCGCCCGTCTGATCGCTTTTCAGTCTCTGCCAAGTCGCGCCTCCATCGGTGCTCTGGAACAACCCATGGCGCAGGGCTGCGTAGACCGTGGCTGGCTCGACAGGGTCGACCGAGATGGAACGGACCACGGGGAAGCCTGGCAATCCTTGATTTACGGCTTTCCACGTCATGCCTCCGTCGACGCTCTTAAGGACACCGTCGCCAAAGGTCCCAGCATAGAGGGTCTTCGGTGACGCACGGTCTATTGCCAGAGCGTCGATCACCGCATCTCCGAAGCCGAGGCTCATCTGGCTCCAGTTCTCTCCACCGTCGACCGTTCGAAATATCCCTGCTCCATCTGAGGCGGCGTAGAGAGTTCGATGCGCCATCGGGTGAACCGTCAAAGCCTGAATGCGCTTGCAGCTCAGGCCCTTGTTCATCGCTTTCCAGGAAGCACCGCCATCTTCCGACCGAAACACGCCTTCTTCAACAACGGCGGCGTAGAGCAGCGAAGAACTGGAAGAGCCCAGCGCGAGCGATTTGACGATGCTCATTGGCGGCAGTCCCTCCCGTGCGGGCGTCCAAGTCCCGCCGCGGTCCGTGCTCTTGAACACGCCGCTGCCGAAAGTTCCTGCGTAGACCTTCGCCCGATCCGCCGGGTCGATGATTAGGGATTCAATTCGCGCATGAGTCAATCCCATGTTGACGCTGTTCCAGCTGCGGCCTCCATCAGAAGTCCGAAAGATTCCAGCACTCTGAGTTCCGGCGTAGGCCAGCCTGGTTTCGCCAGCGTCGACGGCCAACGTTTGCACAACCACTTCGTTCAAGCCCCGGTTCGAGCTTTTCCACTGCGCACCACCATCGACGCTCTTAAGTACGCCAGCACCCTCGGTCCCAGCGTAGATGTTCGAGTGATCTACCGGGTCTATCGCCACACTAGTTACCGGAAATAGGCTGGAGGCATCCGCCTTGACTGCGGTCCAGTCCTTCCCGCTGTTGGTGCTCTTCAGCAGGCCTTCATTCAGCGTACCCAGCAACATAGTTCCTGGGTTGGCTGGGTCGACAGCCAGGCTGGTGAAAACCGAATCCCTGCGAAGCACCTGCCAGGTCTGCCCTTGGTCGGGACTGCGAAGCAGCGCCCCACCCAAGTTGCCGTCAGTTGTCGCGTAGAGATTTGGCGGTTCGGAACGATCCAGCATCAGGTGACTGACCCACTCATCGATCAACCCGCGGGCAGCCCACGTTCGGCCTCCGTTCAAACTCCTGAATACCCCTCCACCACGGGTTCCTACGTATAGTGTTGTTGGCTTCTGTGCATCGATCGCGAGCGTCTCCACTTCGAGTGAAGTCAACCCCTTGCTCGCTGGCGTCCACTTGGCGCCCCCGTTCTTGGAGTAGTAAACGCCTTGGCCAGAAGTGGCAACGTACACAGTCGAACGGCTCGACGGGTGGATGCCGATCGCTTTCACCGGGACTGCCGGTAGGCCGCGGCTTCGGTCCTGCCAGCTCTGCCCGGCATCGTCGCTTTTGAAGACCGAGCCATTGGCTGTGCCCGCGTACAACGTACCCCCTTTTGATGAGGCGATGGCCAGCACTGGCCCGCGGCCACTCAACCCTCGGCTGATGCGATTCCAGGTTTGCCCCCGGTCGGTTGTTTTGTAGATGGAGCCACGGGAGGTGCCGAGGAAGAGAACCGCCGGATTGACTGGGTACACGACGAGAGTAGAGACGACTGCCCCGAACGGACCTGTCGATTTCTTGGAGAAACCAGGGTCACTGGCACGTGCAGTCGAAAAACCGACGAGCAACAGAGCTGTCACCTTGAACCAATATCGGGCCTCACCGGCGCCGACGGCCAATGGAATTCGCCCCTGCATTGCTCGGCGGAGAATTCTCTGCCACATGAGATCCATTTCACTCCCTTTGGCGTGGTTGCCCGCTGCGATGCCAAGAGTGCTTTACTTCAGAATCGGTGGCTTCCAGATCACGGCTCGAGCTTGCGCGCTCTTCGGGGCCGTCTCCAGGTCGTTCACCTGGTAGTACATGGTGAGGATGCGTCCATCGTCCAGCGCAACCGACGACGGATAGCCGCAGTCGCGATTGGGCGCATCCCAAGCCAGCACCACTGTGTTCTTGCGGTCCCAGGTCTTGCCGCCGTCCGGACTGATGAGTGACCTCACACCAAACGGACGGTTGCGTTCTCCGTAGGTCAGAACGAGTCGATTGTCCGGCAGAACCACCAAATCCCCCGGGTGTTCGTTGTCGTTCGTCACCCCTTTGGGTGCGGTCCAGGTTCGTCCGCCATCGTCTGAAAAGCAGACAGAAACACTCTGTCCGTGAGCGGATCGTAGAGCGGCAGCCAGCCGCCCATTCGGCAGAACAGCCAGCGCCGTTTCATTGTAGTCTTGGGCCAGCAACGTCGGATCGCCCCAGCTTTTGCCGCCATCGCGAGAACGAAGCAGGTAGACCGCACCATTTCGACTCTCGGGGTCGAACGAGTAGTAGGTCATCAGAGCTGCCTTGTCGATCTCGACAATCTTCCCATGAACGGATCCCAGTTTTGTCGGCGGCTGAAAAAGAATGGGATCGTCCCAGCTGCGCCCTCCATCCTTCGAGCGGCGTGTGTAGAACTGTGACTCCAGAAAGACGAGTTTTCCCCGCAGGGCCTTCAAGGCATCGTGGCTCTCGAAGTCCATGGTTCCCTTGTAGCTCCAGAAGGCCAAGACAACAGTACCATCCGAAAGTTGCCCCAGGGCTGGGTTGAGTTCATCGCGACCCGGATCATCAGCAACAGTCACAGGCTGGGACCAAGTTTGGCCACCGTCGACGCTGCGAACGAGATCCACTCGGGCTTTTCCCCAGGAAAACTTATGCGGGCCTCCCCCACGCACTGCGGCCAGAATCTCTCCATCCTTGAGCTTGCAAATCACGGGAAAGTATCCTCCGCCTTCCTCAACAGCCACGACTCTGTCGGCGGATTGGGTTTGGAAAACCTGGATCTGGCTAATGAGACTGTCGCAAGAAATGGCCGGCCAAAGCATGAGCCCAAGCGCTCTGTTACAGCAGCAGATGATCTTCAGTGCGGTTTTCATTTGATCCGACTCCTCTGCAAAGTGGAAAGCGAAGTGGCTTTCGGCTCTTAGGCTCACCCATGAGACGGGTCCGCAAACACGACTGTCTGGGCGAGGGCTGGCATGTTACCATCACTCCGCTGCCGGAGCCCTACAACCTTACTTTCGCTTGCAACCTTACGAACCCGTCTCGGAGATCCCATGAAAATCGACTCAATCACTCTGGCTGTCCAAAGGACCGATCGTACGGAGACGAGAACCATCGCTGTGGGGTCTGTGGCTGGCGTGCGCTTTGCTTCCAGGGATATTGGGGCAAAGCGGCGCCAGCTCGATGAAATGCTCGAGCGCGATGGCAGGTACACGGGAGCCACACGAACCAGTCCTTCCGTGTATCGCATCGGACGCTCTTTGCTCACGCAGTCGCCGGAGTTTGAGGTCCAAGGAGCGCTCACTGGCGGAGAAGCCGAAGTCGTCTTAGTCCGGACTGCCGACGAAGTGCTGGTGACGGTCGGCAGCGACCAGTGCGATCGCGAGTTGGATGCGCTGTTCCCTGACAAGCCGAAGCAAATGTGTCCACATCCGGTGGCTGCGGCGGCTTGGCTGGCCTCTTATGTGCGGGGCCATTGGGACCAGCTTCAGATCTCGAGTACCCTTTCGATTGGCAGCCACCGGATTCCGCTTCAGGAGAGTTCTCTTTCGGCGCTCGTCGACCTCGAGTTCGTCCTGGCAATGAAATCCGTCAAATGCCTCCCAGATCCAGCTTGGGTCTACTGTGGTAGCGTGCCGTTTCTCGAGTCGGCCAAGGCGGCGGCTGCCCAGCTAGGGCTCCCAGCAACGGTGGCCCATGGCATCGGCGATGGGATGACCGTGCGGCTGGCCGATCCTGTCCTCAACCGCGCCATCGAGCACCGCTATCGCGCGGTACCCGTTGGAGACGATTATGCCGAGCGGGAGCACGTGCCGGTGAGAAGGCTTCACGAGGGAATCTGAAGAAATTCGCCTGCGTCGAAATGACAACGGTGCAGCGAGGATGGAGGGACGATGCAGATGAGACTCGCCGGATTCCTCGTTATCCCGGTATGGATTCTGAGTTGGATTGGTCCACCGTTAGCCGAATCAGCAATCCGGACCGAGAAGACCAGTCAAATGTCCGCGCAGAAGATGGCTCCTCGCGGGATCTACCGTATTCTCTACGTCAGCGACCCCTCAAGTATCGCCATCAATCTGCTGCCGGATCCGGTGCAAGAAGCAGACCTTCGGCGCTGGGTTGACATGGTGGCCAGCAGTGGCGTGGACATTTTCGATCAAGAGGTTTATTCGCAGGGATGGACCGCGTATTGGCGATCGCCCAAGTTCGAGTATGACCGGCGCTTGCAGCACAAGCGCTTCGTTCCAATGTTGGACGCCGGAATTCAGCCGCTTGACATCCTGATCGACGAGTCCCATAAACGCGGCATGGTCTTCATCGCAGGCTTTCGGATGAACGACAACCACGGTTTTCAAGCCAAGCAGCAGGGCGTGGGAATCGCGAGCGTGATCCAGATGCACCCGGAATGGAACTTGAAAGACTTCCCTTCCGGCGAATACTATCAATCGTTGCAAAAGTACTTGCTTAATCTAATCGAATCGAGTATAGTACGGGGCATGCGACGAACTAAGAAGACTCCTACTCAGAAGGACCTGGTCAGTGTACGATCCCAACTGCGTTATGAGAAACGCCGGACGGCCGTCGAGGCGGTGCGCAACGGCGAATCGGCTTCGACGGTGGCGCGCGTGATGAAGGTTCCCCTCCGAACGCTGTTCAGCTGGATCGCCCGCTACCGGCTGGGGGGCGAGCAGGCGTTGCAAGAAGGGCGACGCAGCGGCCGAC
>VFZK01000100.1 GCA_016871215.1 Acidimicrobiia bacterium
GGCTGCGGGCAGCTGGGCTGAAAACAGAAATCGCTGCGGGCGAGCGTGCATTCAATCGCTGGGGATTCAGGCCGTTGATCGAGGAACAGCTCGTCGATATCATCCAACCGGATATCTGCCACTGTGGCGGCATTTCAGAGATGCGGCGGATTGCGGCTCTTGCCGAGCTCTACGGCATTCAGGTCGCGCCCCACAACCCGAAAGGCCCCGTCGCAACGGCGGCTAACCTTCACGTCTGCGCCTCGATTCCGAATTTCATGACGCTCGAGCACGTGCATCCGGTACCGCTGTTTGATCAGGTCCAGACTAGTCCGATGAAGATGATCGACGGTTCCTATGCCTTGCCCACGGCTCCGGGACTCGGGGTGGATTTGAGAGAAGATGTCATTGCAGCCAACCCCTATCGATTTCGCCCCGTTATCCAAGCCTTCTGCGCCGACGGCACTCCAGCGCATCCGTAGATCTGATCTGCCCCCGCCCACATCCCAGCTTCGCCAGGCTGGCTTGGATCGAAGGCTGCCGTGCCTCGGACACCATTCGGGCGTCTAGCGCAGCGGAGAGTAAGGCAGGCGCGCCAGGATCCTTACTTCCCGGCGCCGGATCGTTGGGCGAAGCGTGTTGACAATCTTGAGCCATTCGGGGCTGTGGTAGTACCGGTCGATGGCCTGCTCGCGCGCTTGACGAGAAGGGAACGAGCGGATCCAGACGAACTCGTCTTCGCGCGCAGGATTTTCGAATGCGGCAACAAAGGTGATGCCATATTTCTTCATGAAGCGCGTCGCCTTTTTGAAGCCGGCTAGAAAAGTTGCTTTCTGGCCAGGGTGAAATCGATAGATTCTCAGTTCGTAGATCATCGTCGTGTTTGGATCATCGAAGGTTGTCTCACGTCAGGGTGTCGGGGCCTCTCGCCAATCGGGCTGCCTCAACTGCTTTCATGGCAGCCTCGTCGATCGTAACCGAACGATCCGTGAAGGGCACGTGGTGGACACTTAGAATCTCGCGGCATCTTCGTTCGCCCGAACCGGGCAGGCGAAACATGACGATCGCTTCGGCGGGAATTTTCCCAGCCGCTTGAACGCCGCGAATCACGCCCTCTGCAACCAGGTCGGCTTGCGTGTTGTTGACCACGTTCATGATCACGGCCAGGGTCTTCACTTTCGGTTGGGTGACAATCAACTCGGTCAAGCGGGCGATTTTCTCGGGTGTCGGGTTACCGCCGATTTCACAGTAGTTCGCGGGTTCACCACCGTGCCTTAGGACCGCGTCGAAAATAGTGAGGCTTGCCCCGCCACCGCCGATGAGCAGCCCCATGGTTCCCGGGAATTCGACGAGCCGGCCGGCCACACCACGGTAGTCGCTCTCGTCGATGGCCCTGGCGTCGGCTTCGAACTGGGTCAACCGGCGATTGCCCAGTTCCCGCCGTGCCGGGTCAAAACCCAGAACAGCTCCCAATCGCTGCCGGGGCAAAGCATCGTCATCGATTTCCAGATGGCAATCCAGCGCGTAGTACGTGTCGTCATCGCCAAGGACCAGCGGATTGACTTCGAGCAAGAGCGCGTCCCAGAGGAAGAAATGGCGAACCAAAGTCCTCAGGATCTGGCTCAAGTCTCGCAACGCGGCTCCTGTGAGCCCTTTGCCGGCCAGCCACTCCACAAGATGATGCGCCAAAACTTCACGTTGTGGACTCAGATCCAGCCGCCACACTGCGTCTGGCCGGCTGGCGGCAAGCTCTTCGATGCCAGTGCCGCCGTCCACACCCATCATTAGGAACGGACAGCGCTGCCGGCTGTCATAGCTGAGACTGATGAACAGTTCCTGGCTGAAGCGAATTCTCTCTTCGATCAGAAGCTGCTTGACAACGTATCCGTTCAGACTGGCGCTTAGCAGCTCCGAGGTTGTGCGCTTCAGCTCGCTTTCGGTTTCTGCGAACCGAATCCCTCCGTGCTGCCATCGCTTGCCGAACGGAGTCTGAACTTTGACAACCGCCGGCAGCTTCTGGCTGTCCCAGCCGGAAGGTTCCAGGGCTGAGACAAGAAGGGAATAGGGCGTGTTCAACCCTGCGCTTCTCAACAAGCCCTTCGCTTCATGTTCGAGCAGGAGCACGCGGATACTGTATGCATCGCTGGGTGGTTGTGTCAACCGCAGGGTCATCGAGCTCATCGAGCACAGGCTGTTGAGCCGGGCAGCGTTGTCTCACCCGCTGGATTCCGAACCCGGCTTGCGATCCGCCAGGGTAATCGCATTTCCCTGGGAAATGACAGCAAGAGACTTTCTGTTCATGGCTGGAGTGTTCTCTTGACCGGCGATCTGGCGCTCGATTACGCTAAGCGCCACATCACGGTCAACTGCGTTCGCCTTGACGCCGTCGAGACTCTGCTGCTGCCACACTGGGAGGACTCGCCGGTTCCGGAAGCGGCGAAGCAGCGTGAGCGCCAGGTTGTCCTGATCCAACGCTCCCTTGATCCCGCGATTGCCTCTGACGCGCTCTGCCTGCGGATTTGCTCTCATGGCAGAGGAGGGCATCGCGCCGGTCATGCGAACTGATTCAAGAAGAAGAGAGCAGACAATTCACAGAGGCGATCGCAGCAGGAAATGGCCAAGTTGGGGCCCTTGACCTCGGACGGCAGCCAGAAGTTCCGAGACCATGAGGGTGTTATCTGGCTTTTGCAGGATCGACCTGCAGTCACTCGAGGGGGATTTTTCGCATGGGACTAACCACACTCGATCTCGTTGTCATCGTCGCTTACATGGCCAGCCTTTCGCTGATTGGCCTTTATTTTTCCAAACGGCAGACTTCGCGGGATGAGTATCTGCTGGGCGATCGCAACATGCACTGGCTGCTGATCGGCGGCAGTGTCATGGCGACCATGTTCTCGACCATTACTTTTCTCTCGATGCCAGGGGAGATGATTCGGTACGGCATCGCCTACTTTTCCGGCGCGCTGGCGATTCCGCTGATCATTCCCGTGGTGAACCGCGTGCTGATTCCGATGCTGCGGAGTCTTCCGATCACGAGTGCCTACGAATACCTGGAACGCCGTTTCGACGTGCGCTTCCGCACTCTGGCGGCAACGGTGTTTGTCTTCAGAACACTTGTCTGGATGGGGCTCATTATTTATACGTGCAGCTTTGCCGTGGCCCAAATCACCGGCTGGGATCTCTATCTGACCATCTTCGTTACCGGCGTGATCACGACTTTCTATACGGCGGCTGGCGGCATGCGCACGGTCGTCTGGACCGACAACTTGCAGCTGGTCGTGCTCATGGGTGGCGCAATTGCCGTGCCGTTAGTTGTTGGGTTCTCTTTGGGGAGCGGCCCGGCCAGTTGGTGGGAAACCTTTTCAGCGGCAGGGCGAACGCATATCGAGACGTTCAGTTGGGATCCAACGGTGCGAATCACCATCGTCGGCACGATCATGGCTCAGTTCTTCTGGAATATCTGCACCCACGGTTCCGACCAAGTGGCCGTACAGCGCTATCTCAGTACCCCGACGTTGGAGGCCGCTCGGAAATCGGTTTGGGTCTATGTCGGCTTGAACCTTGCCATCATCGTGCTGCTCGTGTTGTGCGGCCTGGCTCTGTTTGCTTTTTATGCCCACCAGTCCTCCTCGAGTCCGCAAGCTTTTCAGCAAGAGATCGCGGCTCGAGCCGATCGCGTGATGCCATTGTTTATTGTCCGCGAGCTACATTCCGGAGTTTCTGGGCTGGTGCTGGCAGCCCTGCTAGCGGCAGCGATGTCGAGCTTGAGTTCTGGCATTAACTCTGTCTCCGGAGTCGTCTTCTCCGACTTCATCAGCCGGTTTGGCTTCTTCAAGCACAAAAGCCACACACTCGCGATCGACAAAGTCATCTCCAGCGTGGCCGGTATTGTCGGAGTGCTCAACGCCGAAGGTATCGCCGTGACCGTACAGGCAACCGACTGGAATCTGGTCGAGATGACGTCGCGTCTGAACCACATCTTCGTCGGGCCGTTGGGAGTGCTGTTCTTTGCGGGCATCCTCTTGCGAAGAGCCGGAAAGCAGGCGGCAATTCTGGGATTCGCTTTGGCGACGTTGGTGAGCCTGTTCATCTGTTTCGGCAGAGGCTGGTTTGGAATGGAGAAGAGCGTTTCCTTCCTGTGGGTTGTCCCGATTCCTTTCCTTCTGGGACTCGGCTGCGCGGCGCTTTGTGCTTTCCTGTTCGCTCCTCCAGACAAGGAGGCTATCCGCAGCCTCGTCGCCGGCGGACAAAGAACGTCTTAGCGAACCGGCGCGTCAAGACAAAATTCTCAGGGTTGCGCAACCGTCGTCATTGTTGCGATGGAGGCGGACTCGCCAATCGAACATCGACCGGGAGGAGCTATGGCGGCGTGGAGCACAATCGAGAGCTTTCGTCTAGATGGCCAGGTGAGCCTGGTGACCGGCGCGAGCCGCGGCATGGGCAAGGCAATCGCAGAGGCGCTGGCGGGCGCCGGTTCAGACCTGGTCATTACCGGAAGGCACATGGACACCTTGACGCCGGTGGCCGAAGGCATTCGCGAGAAAACAGGCCGAAGAGTCGTGCCGATTGAGATGGACATGGGCGTGATGCCCAGCATTGCCGCTACGGTGGATAACGCACTGAAGGAATTCGGGCGCCTGGACGTCCTGGTTAACAACGCCGCCATCAACACCCGGATGCCGGCCGTGGAGTATACCGAAGAGGCTTGGGATGCTGTCATGGCGGCCAACAGCAAAGGAGCATTTTTCATGGCTCAGGCCTGCGGCAAGGCAATGATCGAGCGAAAGCAAGGGAAGATCATCAACATTCTGAGCCTTACTGTCGCTTGGGGGCTGCCGACGGTGGTCGCCTACACGGCAGCCAAAGCGGGACTGATGCAGCTGACCAGGCTGCTGGCTGTAGAGTGGGGCGTTCACAACATCAAAGTCAACGGGGTCGCGCCAGGCTTCATTCGCACGGAGTTGACCGAGCCGGTTCAGCGCGACGCCCGGAGCCGCTGGATCTTGAACCGCACACCGCTGGGGCGTTGGGGGGAGCCGGAGGAGATTACCGGTGCTGTGTTGTTTCTAGCGTCTGGCGCTTCGGATTTCGTGACCGGCCAGGTTCTCTTCGTCGATGGTGGAATCACAGCCGGCAGCGACTGGCGTACCGGGACTTGATGGGACGACGATGGCACTGTGATCTGGCATTTCGCCATCGATATAAGGACAAACCATTGCCTTCTGCGCCCCGATACTTATGGCCCCACTCGAAGGCGATCCTCAGGTGACCCGTCTGTCTAGGGAGTCTGTCTTGTTTCTCTCGCGAAACGCCGAAAGACGCTGTGCGTCAGGGATTCAGTCGCGGAGGGACAGTGCCCACACCACGTGCATGGGATTGCTGCCCCTGCAGCCGTCGCTCCCGCGTAAGGTTGTCACCCCGGTGAATCGCAAGCCGGGGGCAGGAGCCCGGGGAGGGCTGAACATGTTCCTCGAGTACCGGCACCTTCAGGAACACTGGATTCCCGCTTCCGCGGGAATGACGACATAGTTCTCGCCAGGAGCTGGGCAGGACTGAAAACCGACCCTAGTCTCGGGTGGGGCGGTGGGAAACCTGCACGAAACCCGGACCTCCATGCAATCCTCCGGCGCTCTTCCAGAGCAGAAAGCCTCGTCTGGTCTTGCCTTGGGAGTTTCGCGACAGAAACGAGCTACTGGGACTGTCCGGCGGAACGCCTCGCGGCGACGATTCTGAAGTATCCGATCAATCCCGCGTCGACCGCTTCGAGCGCGAGGCGCCAGCTTTCTTGTTCGAGTTGGCTTACGGGCAGGGCTTCGGCACGGCTGGCGCCGAGCTGGAGCTTCAGGAAATGATCTCTTAGTTGCTCCGAGCAGTCCTGGCTGAGAGATGCTGCGAAGCCACAGTCAGCCAGAATGCGACTCCAGCCAGCGGGGCCATCCAACCCGACCAGATAGCTTTTCCAATGATTCTCTAACTCGGCCACCAGATTTTCTTCTGCATTGGTGGCCGGCAGGCGTATCAGGAAGACATCCTCGAAAGCTACGCAGCCCTTTCGGTCCAGCGCCGGAGCCCACCTGCGGAGAAAACCGAGCTTGTCTTCGAGATGCACCCAGGCGCTTTGTCCCCAGAGGACGTCGAAGTGTGTGCTGTGAAGGCTTGCGGTCATGAGGTCCGCACATTCGAAAGTAACCCTGCTTTGCAGGCCGAGCAACTCGGTTAGTTCGCGCGCTTGGGCGATGCGCTCGGCACTGATGTCCAGCCCGAGAACGTGACAGCCAAAAAGCCAAGCCAGGCAGCGAGCCGATCCACCCAGTCCGCAGCCCAGATCGAGAACCCGGGAGGAGCTTTCGAGGCCTGCCTGCACCCCAAGTTCGCGCGTAAAACCCAGGCCGCCGATGTGGTTTTGATCGCTGATTTCCGTCCAGGGATCCTCGGCGAGGTCTTGTTCCGAAAGACCCGCCAAGGTCCCCTTTTGCTGCAGTACCCGTTGCAAGATCGTGTCTTTGCGCAAGGGGTGACTGCGATAAATCTCCTCGATATCGTGTCGCGTGAAACGGACCATGGCTTCCTCTCCCGACGCCAGGCACTGTGTCGAAACCCAGCTGACCTGCGTCGGGCAAGGGTCGTGAGGACTCCTGGCCATTCCGGCCAACCAAAGAGGCAGCTGGAGCAGCCTGGAATGCTGCTTTAGCTGGAGCGACCTCTGTCCACCCAGGATGGGTTCCTACTGCCGTTTGGGTATCCCTTGGGTTTTCAGGCACGCTGGCGGCCGATTCTCTCACTGACCCTGAGATCAACTTGCCTTCCCGCTCATCGGTTCTGCGGTGGGGCCGCGTTGCGCCGTCGCAGCAGGCGGTCCTGCGCGGCACGCGCCTCGGCGGCTACGTTGTTTAATCTTTCGGCGCGTGCTAAAGCCTCGGCCTCTCGCAGAAGATCCTGGGGAGCGAAAAGGTCAGCCGTTTCCAGGAGGGCCAGTCCGCAGGTTGCAAGCGACCGGGCTGCAGCCGCGCGGTCACCCGATTTCAGCGCTACGAGCGCATCGCAGAACTTCGAGACCGGCAGTGCTTCGACAGCGCCTAAGGGGGCCAACGCCGAACGCGCTGCCTCTGCCAGCTTCAAGGCCTGAGACTCGTCTCCGGCAATTCGTTAAAGCCGGGCCAGGTTGAACAGACCGAATCCCTCGACCCTCGGATTGCAGTCTTCCTGGCCGATTCTTCTGGCCATTTCAAAACTCTGCTGGGCTTCTGGCAATTGCCCGAGTCCCAAATGGGCCATGCCGAGCACGTTGCGCACATAGCCTAGCGGATCGCGAGCGGAAATCTCTTCGTAACGTTTGGCCGCTTGCCGCGCGTGCGCGAGAGCGTCCTGAAAACGGCCCATTCCCAAGTAGGCCAAAGAAAGGCCATCGTGAACGCGGCCTTGCAGGTCGAGATCGTCGGATATCGCCGGGGACTGCATCAAACGCTGGCAGCATTCGATGGCCTCCTGAAAGTCGCCGCGATACGAAAGAGCCAGGCTCAGCAGCAGCGCAAAGCTGTCGCGCGCGCAAGCGAGCGATTCCTCCAGCCGCACCGCTTCCCGTGAGTACGTGACAGCCTCTTCCAGCCGGCCCAAGCGGCGGCAGGCGTCGCCCATCCACCCCGTGGCCTGCCTTTCGGTTTCTTTGTCTCCCACCTCTCGCGCCAGATCTCGAGCGAGCCGCAACCATTCGACGGCTTCCTCCAGCGGGCCAAGGAAGTTGCGAGTAACGCCCAAACCGGCGGCGAGCAAGGCCTGCAGCTTCTTGTCGCGAACCTTTCCTTGCAGCCGGGCATACTGTGCGGCCAGAGCTTCGGGATTGCCTCGATTGACCACAAAGCCTGCATCGATGCGGCTCAGGGCTTGCGCAGCGCCTTCGAAGTCCTCGGCTTGCTCACGATGCTGGACCTCCAACAAATAGGGCTCCACGTCGGCCATGGTCCGCCACAACTCCCGGGGCGTCTGCAGCCGGGCGTAGTACTCGGCGGCGCGTCGTTCAAGAGCCGACCGGCTGTACTCGCCCTGGCGGGGTAGCTGCAGCAATGCGTAGTCCTGGTCGATGGCATCCAGCGAAAACCGGCTCGTCAAGGGATTGTAGGTCGTCATGTAGATGTCGGTGAGGCGCGCCAGCAGGCCGTCAACGTTAAGCCCGGGACAAAAGGGGCACACCATGAACTCGACGGCAACTTCAGGCGCCGGCCGCCCCAGGACGGCCAATGCGTCGACGATCTGCCGTTCGCCCGGCTCCAGTCGCTGGTACCCTTCCCGGATCAACTCATCCACGAGTTCTTCCTGGTAAAACCCATCCAGAATCGAGTCGAGGCTGCGAAACCGCTTGTCTTTCTTAATGCCCGCCAGCACCTCCAGCGCGCGAGGCATACCGTGCAATCGTTCTACGGCTCGGGCCAATTGCTCCTGAGGCAAGTCGCGGAGGCCGAAACGTCCGTTGGGATCCAGCTCACGCAACATCGCAACCCCCTCGTCCGTCGAAAGCCCTTGAGTGATGGCCAGCTGCTTCTCGAACCGTGCCGTTGCTGCATCCAAGGCCAACGGCACTCGCGAAGTAACCAACACTCGAGCTCCCCGAGGTGCCGCCAGGCTGCGTTCCAGGAAGCGGCGCATTCCCGGTTCTGTGATCTGGCCTTCTGCATTGAGAACATCGTCGAGGTGATCAAGCAAGATCACGTAGAGACCCTGGTCCAACGCCTTCAACAAGCGCTCCGCTTTGTCTTCGAGCGAGATTTGAGAACTGCTCCAGGCTTTCAGCAATTGCGTTCGAGCGTCTTCTGGCAGCAGGTCGGCGCAGTCGAGGAAGAGACGTTCCAGGCTGACTCCGTTTGTGCGGGTGCTCAGATAGACGACACCGTCGACGCGAAGGGGCTGGGTCGCTGCTGGCCACCGGTCTTGCTCGATCCCTCCCAGAACTTTGCTGGCTAAGGCTGTCTTGCCGATGCCTGCCCGTCCCAAAACGGTTACGATTCGGGCGGATTTCTCCTGCAGCAATCGGCCCAGCTCGCCCTGCTCGGCGTCCCGGCCATGGAATTGGCCTGCAACATCTAAAACGGGCTGGCCGGTTACGCGTTGTCCTGCGCGCCCAGCTTCCCGCTGGCTTCCTGCAAAGCTTTCTTGGCGCTGCCTGGCGAGCCGCGCCTCCGTCCACTTCTGCTGTACTTCGTTGATGGCTACGCTGACCTGGCGAGCGAGGTCGTCTGGCGAGGTAAACACGCCGCGGCAATGCTCGCCGCCCAGTTCCTCGCGCAAGGCGTCAATCAGCGCTCCATTCTCGCCCTGTTTCGTGACTGCATCGACAAACTTGAGCGGCCACTCAGAGTCTTTGTCTCGCAGGAAGATCAACCGTTCCTTGCGCATTTCCGAGGCTTTGCGATACTCGAGCTCGGTAATCGATTTGCGTTGGGGATTGTCTTTGGGGGGGATGTAACCGTAGCGGTGTGCGAAGATTCCGACGTAGACTTCGCACTCCGCCACGTCAGCCAGGCATTTGTCCAGTGGACGCTGATCCACAGCCACGTAGTCCTCCATAGCGACCACGTCATGCCTCATCTGACGGAGAGTGTGGTAAACGGCTGCACGGTAGCTCTTCAGGTCCTCGAAGGTCGAAGACAAATAGATCTTGGCCATGTCAGGGCTCCATCAGAGTGGCAAATCCAGCTCCCACAGGCAACCCAGCGGTCCAGCCGCTCGGCCGGCGGTTTGCCTTCTCTAGGCAGCTACGGCTCAGTTCGTGTGCCGGGCAAAGACCGGCTGACAAGAGAATCGATCGAGGTCGAAGATGCTGCTCAAAGGCCAGAAGGCTATTTCGAAGAGTCCCGCGGCTGCGGGGGTCTCTTTGCCTCGTACTCTTGTTTCTTCTTCAGAAGCTCAGGGCTCGGCGGATAAACATCGCGGAAACGGTACTGCTTCTGCCGTACCAGTTGCCTCTCGTAGTCTTCCATGGACTCGTGCTCGCTTCCCTTCAGCAGCACCGTCTCCAGCAGTTCCGGGGGAAAGAAGAGAATGCCTTCGTCCGTGGCGACCACCACGTCGCCGGGCAAGACGGTGGTCGTTCCGATGCGGACGGGGACGTTCCACTCCGCACCAAGCCATTGGGCGCCGCTGACGTGGTAGAAGCGCGCGAAAACAGGAAAGTCTTTGAAGGCCTCTCCTCGTAACTCCGCGAGGTCGCGGCTTGCGCCGTCGATCACGACGCCTCTGGCGCCACGCAGCTTCATTCCTAAGGCGCTGATGTCTCCCATGAACACCGAGCCTTCTTTGCCACCGAGGTCGACCACCAGAACGTCGCCAGGCCGGGCGTCTTCGGCGGCGCGCGCATGATAGCCTGCGGGCCAGTCGCCCTCTTTCGCCAGGGTCTCTAAAGCGCGCTTGACGTCGGGCCGGGCCGGCAGGTAGCGAAGCGTCAACGCTCGGCCCACCAGACGCTGGCCAGGTCGCGTGCCTGTGAACCCCCGAACGTAGCAGCTCTGGTATTCGCCCAGTTGCCCCCAAATGGTTTCGAACTGCAGCTTGCCCAGTCGCTCGAGTTGCTCCGGCGTAACCTCAGGCCTTGCTGCTCGCAGCACATCCATCACCGCGGAATACGAGGTGCGGTTTTGGCGAAAGCTTGGTGGAGCGGGAACATCGGGAGGGAATTTCTGTTCGTACGGTTTCTGCGCCAGCAGCAAGGGGACCCACATAGCGGCAAAGAGCAGCGACAGGAATCGTTTCACAATAGCCTCCGAACGTGGCGTCAGAGCGCCCGATGATTGGCGAGCGGCCGCATGCTGCCGACCTGATCAGAAGCGCGTCACACTCAGCAACCGGACTGCGATTGCGAGCTCTTGCAGGCGCGGGTGGAACTAGAGTTTCGTGCGGCTGCGTCCTTGCAGCCGGACTTTCTCAAGCAGCGCTTTCAGACGCTTGACGATCTCGGGACGCTCATTGAACAAGTTTTTGGTTTCTCCGATATCTTCAGTCAAGTTGTAGAGCTGTCCTGGCGGGTCTCCTGGCTGAGGCCCGTCCCACTGGCTCGATCCCGGGCCCTGGCCGTCGATCAGCTTCCAATCGCCTTGCCTTAAGCTGAACATGCCGTCCACCGAGTGATGTACGGTGGCTTCTCGCAATGGGCCCGCCAGCTTCTTTCCGAGAAGAATGGGGAGGATGCTGTAGCTGTCTTCGCCTTCTGCGGCTGGCACCCTGGCTCCAGCGACCTCGGCTGCCGTCGCCATAAGGTCGGTGTGAGTAATCGTCTCGCCGCTCACGGAGCCCGGCTTCACTCGGCCCCGCCAGCGCACGATAAACGGAACACGGTGGCCCCCTTCCCACGCATCGCGCTTTCGACCACGCAGCATCCGGTGATTGGAGTAGTGACCGGTCTGTTGAATGTGCTCGGGCCGCCAGTCAGAGCCGTTGTCGCTCGTAACGATGAACAGCGTGTTTCGGTTCGATTCCACGCGATTGAGGGTGTCGGCGATTCGCCCGATCATCTGGTCGACGAGGACCACAAAGTCGCCATACTGGCCAGCGCCGCTCTTGCCCTGGACGTCGGGGGTCGGCATCCAAGGAGTATGGGGTGAAGGCAGGGCGAAGTAGAGGAAGAGCGGCTGCTTGCTTTGCAGCGAGTCACCGATCCAGTTCACCGCTTTCTCGGTGAGATGGGGCGTAACTTCCAGAAAATCGAAGCTCCGTCCCTTAGCACCCCTTCTCCAGAACACACCGCCTTCGCGCTTTCCTTCGGTGGTGGCGTCCGCCGGCTCAGTGAGCCGGCCATTCTCGACGAAAACGTACGGAGCCATGTCCAGCGAGGCGGGAAGAATGTAGGAGTAGTCGAAACCCAACTGATTCGGCCCGCGCCGCACCGGCTTGGAATAGTCCAGTTCCAGCCCTTCCGCCTTCGCATAGTCGGTAGCTTCGAAGGAAGGATTCCCTTTGGGCTGGCTCTTGGTGGTCCAGTCTAGTCCGAGATGCCATTTCCCAACCACGGCCGTGCGATACCCGTGCTGGCGCAGCAGCGAAGCGACCGTTACCCGGCCGTCTTCGATCAGGCTTGGCGAATAGCCAGACAGCACGCCACGCTTCAACGGGCTGCGCCAGGCGTAACGCCCGGTGAGTACGCCATAGCGTGTCGGAGTGCAGACCGCCGATGGCGAATGGGCATCGGTGAAGCGCATGCCTTCTGCTGCGAGCCGGTCCAGCTGCGGCGTCGGTATTTTCGATTCCGGATTGTAGCAGCTGGGGTCTCCATAACCCATGTCGTCGACCATCAAGAAAACGATGTTCGGCTTCTGAGCGGTCTCCAGCGCCAATGAGTTCGACAACCGGCACAACAACAAAAACAGGACGCCCGCAAGAGAGGCCGACAAGGGGCGCCTGGAGATCTGCGCAGCGAACGGTTTCATGACTCTTTCAGCAACTCGCGAGACGTCTTCCGCGCGAACGGGATGGCCAGATCCGCCACCGTCAGGAATCCGGGCCGCGCCTCGACCACGCGTGGAATGCAGTTTGCAATCATCGCAGCCGATCCACGCTGCGGGTTGCAACCTGGACGGATCGTGAGATTCAAGGAATTGTATCCTTCGATGGAGATGGTGTCCTCAGCAGCCAGATTGACGGATGCGGGCGCAATGTGGGCGATGAACTCGGCGGAGATCCAAGGTTGGGCCGCCACCAGGCCAGACGAACGCTGGATGAAGCCGGCAGTTTGGCCGGCGACAACCGTCATCCGCTCGTTGGTGTAGACTTGTTCTGCCAGCAAGGGCTCGAAAGACTTGTCGATTCGATCTAAAGTTCGCCCCAAACAATGAGCCGTGAGGGTAAACGACTGCGGAAAGCCGATGTGGCCGCTGATGGATCCGGAGTGGACCCCAGCTTCGAACTCCTCTCGAGAAAAGCCAATCCCCAAGCGTCGCTGAATAGTGGCACTGAAGCGTGCCACATCGACCACTCGCCGGACGCGGATGGTTGCCACGTCCCAGGCGATTCCCGTAGCGGTGAGCAGCAGCGCATCGAAGATAAATCCGGGATTCAATCCCACTCCGAGCACTGAGACCTGCCGGGCTTTCGCCAACCGGTCGATCTCATTTGCCAACGGTTCGTCGATCAACCAGGGAAAGGCTGCTTCCTCTGCGGTTGTGATGACGTTCAGGCCGCGCTCGATTCCAAGCTGCAAGTCCCCAGCCACATCCTTCAGGAACGAAGTTGTCGCCACCACCAGCACGTCAGCCGGTTGTCGAAGCGCCGCCTCCCGGTCAAGCGTGACGGTAACTCCCGAGGCACGAGTGCCTGCCAGGGCGCCAAGGTCTTGTCCTGCCAGTTTGGGGTTTCGTGAATAGGCTGCCACAACCCGGTAATCTGGGCGGGCACTCAGCAGCCGGGTCACATCTCTGCCGACTCGGCCGACTCCTGCGAGAATGACCTTGATTTCGGGCATGACGATCCCTGCCTCCTTTCGATTCGGCGGCCCGAGTGCCGACAGCAAGGGAGGCGGCTGCCCAAAACGGCCGAAAGCCAGAGCCACTTCCCAAAAGTGCCGCGTTGCAGGTTCCCTCGAATCGAATGAGCTTAGCGCAGACTGGCCGGTCCGACAACGTCAGAAAAGCGGAACGTCTCGCTCCAGAATTGTCGTGAGCGCCATCATTGTTTCATGCCGGGCGACTCCAGGAATCGACCCAATGCGGTTGAGCAGAAGTTGAAGCTCTTCATTGCTCTTCGCTCTCAGCTTGACCAGGAAATCGTACTTGCCTGTGACCGTGTGGGCTTCTTCAATTTCCCGGATCTGCCGGAGCCGCTCGACCAATCTGGGAAGCTGCCTGTTTTGTGACGTGATCAATCCGACGAAGGCCGTGATCGGCGAGCCCAGCTTTTCGGGGCTGATCTGAGCGTAAAAGCCCTTCAGTATCCCTTTGTCTTTGAGTTTGCTGACGCGCTCGTGCACCGTCGCGTTGGCGACGTTCAACTCGCGGGCGATTTCTACGTAGGACCTGCGTGCGTCCTGGCAGAGTCTCGCCAAGATCTCTACATCCAGCTCATCGATGCCAGCCGGATGCGCGGTCGTTCTTCTTTTTGCAGTCTTGCGTGCAGGCACATCCACTCCATGAGTAACTCGTCGTATCAGCGGTCCTACCCCGAGGTGGGTTATAGGCGACATATTGTCTTAATTGAAGACAAAAATAAATCATATTGTCGAGAAAGACCTTCTAATTGCGATAATCTGTTGACTCCTCAAAGCAGCTTGGATAACCTCCGCTAGCAAGGTTGGCGAAACCGCCAGCGCGGCACGGAGCGTGTCAATGATTTTGAGACACCTGCTGGGAGAATTTAGTGAGCAATTGATCACTCTGGCTCCTTATTAAGGTCGGGAGGGTTGATCCAGACTTTATCGAGCAGTTTGGGTGACTGCGGCGGTTTACGAACGAAACGTTGCGGCCTGAGCTGGAAAGCTTGATCGAGCACCTTCTGCCGCGCCGCCAACACCGCAGCGGACTGGCCGCTATGAACGACCTGTGGAGTCAGCCATCCGATGGC
>VFZK01000101.1 GCA_016871215.1 Acidimicrobiia bacterium
CGCCGCGGCTGCTGACGTGGCAGACTTCAACGGAGATGGTTGGACAGACCTCGTTTTTTCCAACGAAAGCGACGAAAAAACCTTCGACGTGGGCTCGTATATCTACTGGAATAGCCCGCAAGGCTTCGATGCAGGGCACCGCAGCGAGCTTCAGGGTTTCGGCAGCGTCAGCGTCGTGGCTGGAGAAATGAATGGTGACGGTCATCCTGATGTGGCGCTCATTAGCCGGAACAGCGGCTCTCGCGGGAGCATCGATTCCTACATCTACTGGGGAAACCGGCGACACCACTATTCAGCCGCGTCTTTAACGCGGCTGCCCGGTTCCGAGGGCGGGACGGCGATCGCCGATTTCGACCAGAACGGCTGGGTCGACATCGCTTTTCCCAGTGGACGAATCTACTGGGGTGCTCCTGAAGGCTACAACACGAACCGCCGGGTGGATCTCGATCGCGTCGAAGGAGGTAAGGCCGCTTCTGCGGCGGATTTGAACCGCGATGGCTACCTCGACCTGGTTATTCCCAGAGGAGTGGGTTACGGCAAGAATACCTCTGCGCTGGGCACGATCCTGTGGGGAGGCCGTGATGGGTTTCGCACCGAAAACCGAACGGATCTAAAAATCGTGGCGCACTTCTGTCAAAGCCCAACGATCGCTGACCTGAACAGGGACGGTTTTTTGGACTTGATCTTTCCCGATGACGACACGGAGAACCTGGAGTTGTTTTGGGGCAGCGCAGAAGGATTCCGTCAGGATCGCCGTACCCTGCTCAAGATTCACTCCACCTCGCACGTAGAAGTCGCAGACCTGAACGGCGACGGTTGGCTGGACCTGATCATGGGAGGTGTCTACGATCCCAAGCTTTTTGGCCGGCCCATGCGCATCCTGACGTTACTGTGGGGTGGACCCGAGGGCTTTTCTCTCGAACGGAGCCGCCAATTGGAAGGGTACGAGGCTGAAGAACAGGCTGTGGCCGATCTCAACAAGGACGGATACCTCGACATCGTTACCACAAATTATCACGCCTATACCACGCGCAGTCTTCCGTTCTTTATCTATTGGGGCGGCCCGGGGGGCAGCTACTCGGAATCTCGCCGGAGCAGTCTTCCGGCCGAGTCCTCTTCGGCCTTAACTGTGGCTGACCTCAATCAAGACGGCTGGTGGGATATTGTTCCGTTCAGCCATGTGGACCGAGGAGATCACGGCACCGGCGCTCACATCTACTGGGGCAGCGCCGAGGGCTATTCTGTGAAGCGGCGCCACTGGATTCAGACCTTCGGGCCGCACTACGGCGTACGCCGGGACATTGGCAACATTTACGATCGACGCCTGGAAGAGGAGTACATCTCCGCTCCGCTGGCTTGGCAGCAGGCAGCTCCGACCGGGCGTCTCCGCTGGAAGGCGCAGACACCCCACGGTACCGGCGTCAAGTTCCAACTGCGGAGCGCGGCAACCGAGGCAGCGCTGGCCAAAACCTCATGGGCTGGTCCTCAAGGCGACTCCAAAGCGTGGTATGTCGACTCGGGATCCGAGTTCGCGGTGCCCGCAAACCATCGCTCGATTCAGTACCGGGTTGCACTGACGACGCCTGACGGTGGCAGCACGCCAGTGCTGCAGGAAGTAGGGCTCGACATCAAGCGAAAGTAGCGGTCTGTCAGGAAGCTGGAGGCCGCTCAGAAAACAGTTTTTCGAATTTAGGCAAGTCCGATGCCGGCCAGCTGTGATGAACGAAACATCATTTTCAAGTTTGGAGGTTCCTTGTGAATTGCAGGATGAAATCAGTGAGAAACATGTTGGTACAAACGATGGGGATCGCGCTGCTGGCGTTCTGGGGCACGGCTTCGGTTCCCGCCGAAGAACCTACAGCGGCGGAAATCGCCGCCTACGAGCAGTCCTACGAAGGCTACTGCAAGACCGTGGAGGATGTTCTGGATACCGGGGCTCACGCCGTTCGCCTCGATCATCCAAAGATGATTCTCAGAGATAAGGAGAGCCCGCTGCTGAAGTGGGGTCGGGAACATGGCATCAAGGGCCTTGAGGGCGAGATCCCCCTGGGCCGGATCCGCGCGGCGCGGGAGTTGGTGTATCGCGAGATCAGGCGTAGATATCTGCCGGATGCGACGGTGGCGGCTGATGCTCCGGACGCAGGGGTGAAAGTGATCGTAGGCGAGCCGCGGGTGGTGATGTGGGCCCCGGAGGGTAGGACGGCAGATATCGCCGGTGAGAAAGCTCGATTGGCGCACCTTGGCGGCACCCTGGGTCGTGAAGGTCGTTGGGGCCAGTACATGTTTCCCCAGATCGCCAAGCTCCGGGGAGGCATGTTGGTCATTCAGTTGTTTGTCGGAGGAGACACTCCCAAAGGTCGAAAGTACTTCTATTACGTGTCGGATGACCAGGGCAAGAATTGGCGGCATTTCGCCGCTTATGACGATGCCGGCGAACGGCCTGGCACCGAAATGGCCTTGCGTCTGCCTGATGGCGAAGAGCTGCGGGGGTCGCTGTCTCGAGACTTTGAGGTTATTGACTTTTCCGGACTGAATCTCAAGACCTACGATAACGGCCGGCGCCGATTGGGCGATCTTCCCAAAGACAGACAGGGCGTGCCCATCTTCACCCGCAGACCGGGACAGGATCAGTGGACCCGCGAGACGGCCTATTGGGATTCCGATCTTCTGGTTGGGGGAGACTTGCCCTCACCCATTATGACGTCCGAGTCCAATATCGTGCACTTGCCGGATGGCTCGATGGTGACCGCCGTTTGGCGGGAAGCGGTGATGTCGGATATTCGTCCGGACGGCACCTTCAATTCCGAAGGCGAAAACCACAACATCTGGCGGAGCTTCGATCGAGGGCGCACCTGGAAACACGCCGGGAGCATCCCGCGGCTCCGTTGGTGGGCGGACTTTCCGCATCCGCCCGCGGACCCCACCGTGCGTGTCCACCTGCTGGCCTTGCCCAACGGCAGATGGGTCGGCGCCTATCGGGGTCAAGGACTCTACTATTCTGCCGGCGGCCCGCTTATCATCACCACGTCCGACGACGAAGGCAAGACCTGGTCGAAGCCCAAAGCGATCCGGGTACCCGGCACGAATCCGCAGGGCGTGACGCTTGCCAACGGCATTGGTGTTTTTTGCTACCAGCGCCCCGGCCTCTTTCTCACCTTCTGCGCCGACGGCAAAGGCGAACTCTGGGGCAACGACGTGACGCTGGTCAAGGCGTGGCGGCACCAGCGCAACGAGAACTCCTGCGCCAATGGGAGTTTTGTCGTCACCGGACCGGATCGGTTCATTTACGCTTATACCAAGTGGGACGTGCGGGATCCCTGGGGCCAGCCCCGCCAGGCGGTCCTCGCCCAGGAGTTCATCGTGTCGAAGAAATGAGTGGCGGTGTGCGGTTGGGGGACCGCCGCAGCTTGGAGTGGTTGGGACCGTAAACGAGGAGTGAATTCAGGAGACATTGCGAACAGCGGAGTAAAACTGCGGCAGGGGCAGTCCAAACCGCGGTTCCCTGCCCATAGCTGACCCGGCCGACGCGGGTTGTCAATCTTCAAGTCACGCTGGGAAAAACCAGTTTGGAGGTTCCTTGTGAATTGCAGGATGCAGTCACTGAGAAACATATTGGTACAACCGATGGGGATCGCGCTGCTGGCGGTCTGGGGCACGGCTCCGGTCGCCGCGGAGGAACCGACCGCGGCGGAAATCGCCGCCTACGAGCAATCCTTCGAGGGCTATTGCCACAGTGTGGAGGATTTCCTGGACTACCGGCCGCACCTCACCTTCGGCTTCTTGAAGAATCCCGGCAACGAGGAGCGTTTCTTCCAATGGGGAACAGAGCAGGGGGTTAAGGGCCTGGAAGGTAATATCCCCCTGAGCCGGCGGCGACAAGCGCTGGACCTGGTATATCGGGAGATCATTCGGAGATACCTGCCGGATATTACCGTGGCCGATAAGGCCCCGGACGCTGGTGTCAAGGTAGTGGTGGGGGAGCCGCGGGTGGTGATGTGGGCCCCGGAGGGAAAGACCGCGGATGTTGAAGGTGCGAAAGTTCGGTTGGGGCACCTTGGCGAGACCCTGGCTAAAGAGGGCCGTTGGGGCCAGTACATGTTTCCCCAGATCGCCAGGCTCAGGGGCGGCATGCTGGGGGTTCAGGTTTACGTAGGAGGAGACAGTCCCAAAGGCCGAAAGTATCTCTATTACGTGTCCGATGACCAGGGCAGGAATTGGCGGCATTTCGCTGCCTATGACGATGCCGGCGAACGGCCTGCCACCGAAATGGCGTTGCGTCTGCGTGATGGCGAAGAACTGCGGGGGCTGCTGGATCGGGACTATGAGGTTGTCGACGTTTCCGGACTGAATCTCAGAGCCTACCCCAACGGCCGCCACCGTTTGGGTGATCTTCCCAAGGAAAAACAGGGCGTGCCCATCTTCGCGCGCAAACCGGGACAGCAGCAGTGGACCCGCGAGACGGCCTATTGGGACCCCGATCTTCTGGTCGGGGGAACGTTGCCCTCACCCATTATGACGTCCGAGTCCCATATCATGCACTTGCCGGATGGTTCGCTGGTGACCGCCGTTTGGCGGCAAGCGGTGATGTCGGACCTTCGCCCGGACGGCACCCTGAATACTGAAGGCGAAAACCACCAGATCTGGCGCAGCTTCGACCGGGGGCGCAGCTGGGAATGCACCGGGACAATCCCACGCCTCCACTTCTTGCCGATCCGACCGGAGAAGTCCACCGTGCGCGCCCACCTGCTGGCCTTTCCCAACGGCAACTGGGTCGCCGCCTATCGGCATGCCGGCCTGTACTGTTCCGGCGGCGGGCCTCTCATCCTCAGCAAGTCATCCGATGAAGGCAAGACCTGGTCCAAGCCGAAGGCGATCCGGATGCCCGGAGTCAACCCGTTGGGGCTGATGCTGAAGAATGGGGTAGCCGTCTTTTCCTACCAGCGCCCCGGCGTTTTTCTCACCTTTTGCGCCGATGGCAAAGGCGATCTCTGGGGCAACGACGTGACGCTGGTCAAGGGCTGGCGGCACCAGCGCAACGAGAACTCCTGCGCAAACGGGAGTTTTGTGGTCACCGGACCGGATCGGTTCATTTACGCTTATACCAAGTGGGACGTGCCGGATCCCTGGGGCCAGCCGCGGCAGGCTGTCCTCGCCCAGGAGTTCATCGTGTCGAAGAAATGAATTGCGGTGTGCTGTTGGGGTTGGCAGACCGCCGCAGCTTGGATTAGTTGGGACCGTAAACGAGGAGTGAATTCAGGAGGAATTGCAGGATGAAATCACTGAGAAACATATTGCTACCAGCGATGGGGATCGCGCTGCTGGCGGTCTGGGGCACGGCTCCGGTCGCCGGGGAGGAACCCACGGAGGCAGAAAAGGCCGCCTACGACCAGTCCTTTGAAGGCTATTGCCAGAGCGTGGAGGATGTCCTGCATTCCGGGCCACACGTCCCAGGGATTGAAGAACGGCTGCTCCAATGGGGCCGGGAACAGGGCCTTCAGGGTCTGAAGGGCGAGATCCGCCTGAGCCGGCGCCGGCAGGCGCTGGAAATCGTATACCGGGAGATCAGGCGGAAGTATTTGCCGGATGCGACGCTGGCGGACGAAGCCCCGGACGCTGGGGTGAAAGTGATTGTCGGCGAGCCGCGGGTGGTGATGTGGGCCCCGGAGGGAAAGACCGCGGATATTGAAGGTGAGAAAGTTCGATTGGGGCACCTTGGCGGGACCTTGTCGAAGCGAGGCCGCTGGGGCCAATACATGTTTCCCCAGATCTCCAGGCTCAGGGGCGGCATGCTGGTGGTTCAGGTCTTTGTGGGAGGAGACAGTGCAAACGAGGTAGTGAACGGGCGCCCAGTACGTCGACAGTATCTCTATTATGTGTCCGATGACCAGGGCAAGAATTGGCGGCAGTTCGCCGCCTATGACGATGCCGCCGAACGGCCGGCCAGCGAGATCGCCCTGCGTCTTGCTGATGGCGAAGAGCTGCGGGGGCCACTGGATAGGGACCTTAAGCCGATTGACTTTTCCGGACTGAATCTCAAAACCTACCCTGGCGGCCGCCACCGATTGGGCGATCTTCCCAAAGAAAAACAGGGCGTGCCCATCTTCACCCGCAAACCGGGACAGGCTGAGTGGACCCGCGAGACGGCCACTTGGGACCCCGATCTTCTGGTTGGGGGAGAGTTGCCCTCACCCATTCTGACGTCCGAATCCCATATCATGCACTTGCCGGATGGTTCGCTGGTGACCGCCGTTTGGCGGCAAGCGGTGGTGTCGGACATTCGTCCGGACGGCACGATGTATCAGGAAGGCGAAAACCACCAGATCTGGCGCAGCTTCGATCGGGGGCGCAGCTGGAAACACGCCGGAACGATCCCACGCCTCAGTTGGTGGCAGTCGCTCGTGGACTGTGGATCATACCCCCCCTCCTACGCTGCGCATTCGGTCACCTTGCGCGCCCACCTGCTGGCCTTTCCCAACGGCAGATGGGTCGCCGCCTATCGGCATTCGGGAATCTACTGTTATTCTCCCGGCGGTCCGCTGATCATCAGCTCGTCCGACGATGAAGGGAAAACCTGGTCGAAGCCCAGGGCGATCCGGGTACCCGGCGTCAATCCGATGGGTGTGATGTTGAAGAATGGGGTAGCCGCGCTGTCCTATCAGCGGCCCGGGTTATTTTTCACCTTCTGCGCCGACGGCAAAGGTGAGCTCTGGGGCAACGACGTGACGCTGGTCAAGCCGTGGCGGCACAACCGCAACGAGAACTCCTGTGGCAACGGGAGTCTTGTGGTCACCGGACCGGATCGGTTCATTTACGCCTATACCAAGTGGGACGTGCCGGATCCCTGGGGCCAGCCCCGCCAGGCCGTCCTCGCCCAGGAGTTCATCGTCTCGAAGAAGTGAGTTGCGGCGTGCCGTTAGGATCGGCGGACCGCCGCAGCTGGGAAATGAGCCACCACTTCCGGGACTGTCCGTGCGGGCGATGATCCGCCGCGACGGCGGGATGAGCCAGGAGGAGACGCTCTATGCGCTGCGCCGGGGCCGCAGCGGGGCCCTACCAGTTCCGTGCTGCTGAAAGACGGCAATGTCCTGATGCTGAATGACAATTCTTCCCCGGCGCAAAGAACTCCGATGACCTATGTCGTGATCTGGAAGCCGCTGCCGCGCGGAGCGGTGGTGAGATAAGAGTTTGCTTGTTGAGGAGCGAAACATCTTTCTCCAATCTGGAGGCTCACTATGACTTGCAGGGTGAAATCACGGAAAAGCAAATTGGTACAAACGATAGGGATCGCTCTGCTGGTGGTCTGGGGGACGGCTCCGATCGCCGCGCAAGACATAGTCTGGGATACGACCTCCGTCGGCGGCGCGGTGCCTACAGCGGCGGAAAAAGCTGCTTATGAGAAGTCCTTCTTGGGCCACTGCCAGAGAGTGGAGGACTTCATGGATTATCGCGGCATTCCCATCAGAATGTCGTATGTTCTGGCAAGAGAGAACGAACTGCTCACATGGGGCCGGGAACAGGGCCTTCAGGGTTTGGACGGCGAGATACCCCTGAGCCAACGCCGCAAGGCGCTCGATTCTGTATACAGGCTGATACTGAAGAAGTATTTGCCTGATGTCATATTGGCCGATACGGCGCCGGACGTCGGCGTCAAGGTGAAAGCAGGCACGCCGGTTGTTGTGATGTGGGCCCCGGAGGGTGAAACGGCGGATGTTGCGGGGGAAAGAGTGCGACTGCGGCACCTGGGCGGAACCGTGGCGGCCAGAGGCCGCTGGGGCCAGTATATGTTCCCTGAGATCAACCGGCTTCGCGGCGGCCTGATCGTGGTGCGGGTGAGCGTGGGTGGTGACGGGGATCGCAATTTCCTCAACTACATCTCGGAGGATGGTGGTAAGAACTGGACACATTATGCCCAGTATTTGGAGGGCGCGGAAATGCCCTCGCGGGATTGGGCTGCGATAAGATTGCCCGATGGGGAGGAGATCAAGGTCGTGCTGCCCACCCACGACCCCGGAAGCCTGTTCGGTGATGTGCCGATCAAGGTGAATGACAAGACTCTCAAGACCTATGCCGGTTACTACCGGCTGGGTGACCTGCCGCGTGAGGTGCAGGCGATTCCTCTCTACACCCGCAAGCCCGGAGAAAGTGCGTGGACCTCTGAGAAGGCCTATTTGGAGCCGGATATTCTGGTCAAGGGTAGTATCCCCAATCCCATTGATGCACTGTGGATGTCCGACAAGAAGGTTCTACCGGACGGTTCGATCGCGCGGGCGGATTTCAAGCAGGGCAACCTGTTGATGGTGAAGGATGTGGGGCCGGACGGAAAGATCAAGGAGCAGCCCCACCGGATGCTGCGCAGCTATGACCGCGGGCGGACATGGAAGGTCGAGGAGATTCCGGGCTACAATTCCTACGCGTTCACGGGGAGAAAAATCGGGACGATTCGGGCACATCTTCTAGCTTTTCCCAACGGCAACCTGGTGGCTTCCTTTCGGCATGACGCCCTGTACTGCTCGGGCGGCGCACCGCTGAACATCCGCCAGTCCAGAGATCTGGGAAAGACCTGGTCCGAGCCGAAGGCTATCCGGATGCCAGGAACGAACCCTCAGGGCTGGGTGTTGGCAAACGGCATTGCCGTACTCTCTTATCAGCGGCCCGGGGTGTTCTTCACATTCTGCGCCGACGGCAAAGGTGATAAGTGGGGCAACGACGTGACCGTGGTCAAGCCCTGGCGGTGTCAGCGCTTCGAGAACTCCGACTGCAATGGGAATGTCCTGATCACTGGCCCGGACCGCTTCATTTATGTGTACACTAAGTGGGATGTGCCCGACCCCTGGGGCCAGCCACGCCTGGCGGTCCTCGCCCAGGAGTTCATCGTTTCGAAGAAGTGAGTTGCGGCGTGCTGTTGGTATCGGCGGACCGCCGTAGCTTGGAGTGGTTGGGACCATAAACGAGGAGTGAATTCGCGAGACATTGAAACGTGGCTCAGTCGTTGCGACGTGGCATCAAAGAAGTTAACGGGAGAGACTCATGCGTCGATTTCCGTTTTCTGGGTGGTTTGAAAAAGACGGGCATCCCTCCGAAGACGAGCTGCTGACCTACGTCGAGGTTGGGTTCACGTCACGAAAGGCAGCGGGTTGGCGCTCACCTGGAAAATCCCTTCAATACCCCGTATTTGTACCTCCAAGGCGGGGGCGACAGTCCGGGTTTCCGGGAGATCAGAACGCTGACCGTGAACACTTCAGGCGCCGACAAGGGAAATCACACGGGTGCGCGATACATCCGATTTCAAGCGCGGCTGGAGTTCTAGTATTACTTTGTTAAGTCTCTTCGGGTGGCGCATACATCGTGCTTTTTGCGATGTATGCGTACCGTACGCACACATGACAAACTGCGCCATGTGTGCGCCACCCAAAGTATCGGGACAAGACTTAACCTAGTAATTCTAGGTTGGTGCTGGCCGGCAGAGCCGACGTAACCAGTGCGTCGGCTCTGCCACGCTGTCGGTGGAGTCTGTTGATCTTTACTGTTGTACCGGATGGACAACAGTTGGCTATCCGGATTGTGTCTTCTCTCGCTGGCCACCGCGCCGTCCGTAAACAACGTGATCGTCACGTTGCCCGCCACAGAGAGGGGAAGAATTGGCCAGAGACGTTTCATCGCGGTGGACATCGGTTTGGATTTCTGAGCGCAGCCCAGGCAGGCTCTTGGAATGAGTTCGCTCTGAACTTCCTTCGGTCCGAAGTCCCGGAGCGACAACGGAAACGCGCGCCGGGCCTGGCAATCCGTGCGCTCTTTTGCACTTCCTTCCAGTGCGAATCCCCTGTCTTATCGCTCGGTGGATCTTGCGACTCGCGGACGGACGCCTGTTCTTGACGTTCACCCAACGCGAACTCAGACCGCCGCTCGGCCTGAGAGCCATACTGGGCGAGGAGACATCCGACGGTACCGGTTTGACTACGAACACAACCTGTTGATGCTCGACGCCAAGAAGCCGGTGGGCACGTTCAGTGGAGGGTTCGGCCGAACCCCCTGCAGTTGCAGGATGCGACGCTTCATATTCCTACAGCGGCGCCGATGACAAAACCTGTCTCGAGCTCTTGCGCTGGGAGCTGCTCGCGGGGAAATGATGAGCGTCCCAACTGCGAGGGGCCGGACCATGAATGAGTACGCCGACGAACGGATCCAGCGGGAGACCGGCCGCGACGACTCGTGCCCACAGTCCAGCACGACGCGGCCTTTGGGCTTGGAACGGTTTCATGGCGTCGGCAAGCGGCAGGATTCTGGTTGTGACAAGCCTGCAGATGGAGAGACTCAATCACAAGGAGAATGGAGATGACGAACCATAATCGACGGAAGTTCCTGCAGACGAGTATAGCTGCCGCCGCGGCCATGTCCGGCGAGGAATTCGGTAGCTTTCAGGACAAGGACGGCCACAAGCTCCTTGCTGCAGGCGGTGGGCCCCTGCGGGCGGCCGGCCCAGCTTCCACGGGGACGCCCGCGAAACGGATCCGCATGAGGAAGCCCTATCGCCTCATCATCAACGACGACGGCGGACGGGGGTACCGCAACTGGGTGGCGCCCTTGACGGCGGAGCAGTTCCTGGACGCGCTGTTTGGCCCGCAGATCGAGGGCAAGCCGGTGGACGCCTTGTTCTGGTGCGGCCTGCAAAACCCCGGAGGTGGCACCTGGTACAAGTCGAAAGTGGGCGAACCGGCCGGTTCCTGGGCAAGGTCCATGCGGCGGAAGTTTAGGACGGCTAGAGACTGGGCCACGGTAGCGACGCTGCAGGGGCTGATCTCCCAGGGCCACGACCCGTTGGTTCTGGTCTGCAAACGCTGCCATGAACTGGGCAAGGATGCCTGGCTGAGCTTTCGATTCAACGACCACCACGGTGCATCGGGGACCTTGGCTGACGCGAAGCTCACTCGGCGATACGAAGAACGATCCGATTTGCGCTACAGTGACGGCGAAGAGGAGACGAAATGGAACTACACGAGGTCTGAGGTTCGGGACTATGTCTATTCTCTGTTGCAGGAAGCCTATCTGGAATATGACGTGGACGGGGTGGAACTGGATTTCATGCGTAGCCCGGGCTATTTCCCAAAGGACAAGATCGGGGAGGGAAAGGAGCTTCTGAACGGATTCATGAAAAAGCTGCGCGCCCTGGCCGATCAGGCGGCAGACAAGAAGGGGCGCCCCCAAGGCTTGGCGGTGCGGCTCCCTTCGTACGAGCCTGCCTGCGCGGAGGTCGGATTGGACTGGCGCAGGTGGGTCAAAGAAGGCTGGGTCGATGTTCTGACGGCCAGTTGCTTCCAGTCCGCCGAGCATGAAGCCGATATGGCGCCTTTCGTAGAAGGCTGCCGGGACAGCCGCACCCAGGTTTACTGGTGCATCGAGTCCACGCCCGGTTTCCCCAACGTCGAGATTCACAAACAACTTCTGTGGGGCGTCTACGGGGGGCAGTCCACCGGTCCCTCGACGGCAAACTTCCGGGCGATGGCCCTGGGGGCGTACGAACAAGGGGTCGATGGGTTGTATTTCTTCAACTTGTTCTTTGCCTTCGAACGCTACGCGACCCACCCGGATGCCGCCTTCCTGCACGAACTGCACGATCCGGACTTGCTTCGCGGCCGAGACCAGACCTATCTGGTCTCGCGGCAGACACCGGACTCGCACAGCGCCTTCTTCAAGTGCGCACCCCCGCGCCCGCTGCCGAGCGCATTGACCCCGGAGAAGCCGGAGTGCTCCTTCGGGCTCACGGTGGGGGCGGACCTGAAGCAGGCGGCGGCTTCGAAAAAACTGCGATCCGCCCGCCTGCGGCTGTGCCTGACCGGCTTGACCTCCCTGGATACGCTGGCGGTTGCCTGGGACGGGGAGGAGTTGGCCGGCGAGTTCGAGCCGCCGGTCACCCCGGGTTCATGGCAGATCTTTGGCGGGGGACACTTCTGGGTTGGCGATCTCCTCAGTCAAGGTCGCGCGCCCCGGCGCGGGAAACATCAATGCACGGTGCGCTTGAAGAGTCGGAACCCGGAGGTCTCGGAGGGGATCTCGATACAGTTTGCCGAGCTTGACGTACGCTTCTGGCACAAGCCGGGCATGCCCGACAGCTAGAGCTAGGCGAAACCGTTGCGGAACATTTGGATCTTCATCAAACACTCGACTCCCCTGAATGAGATGGTCAGGGCCATGTCCCCTATGGATCCGCCCCTGCATGGTGAAGGTCTCCGGCGCAGACATAAGCCGATTATTGTTCCCGGATTGGTTTTCGTAGCGAAAGAAATCGGAAGCAAAGCACACAGACGGGGTACCCAAGATAAACCAACTCAATCACAAGGAGAATGCAGATGTCGAACCATGACCGACGGAAATTCCTACAGACCGGTTTAGCGGTAAGCGCGGCGATGACCGGCGCTGGGGCGGCCGGCAGTCTTCATGGCAAGGATGCGGGGAGTGGATCGGGGACGGCGGCGAATTCTGCCTCTACGGGGACGTCCACGAAACGGTTCCGCATGAGGAAGCCTTATCGCCTCATCGTCAACGACGACGGCGGACGGGGCTACTGGAACTGGGTGGCGCCGTTGACTACCGCGCAGTATCTGGATGCGCTGTTTGGCCCACAGGTCGAGGGTAAGCCGGTGGATGCACTGTTCTGGTGCGGCCTGCAGAATCCCAGCGGTACCGGCCAGTACGGCACGAAAGTCGGTGAGGTTCGAGGGTCGCGGAAGCAGAAGATGTCGGCGAGCGACTGGCAGATGCTGGCGACGCTGCGCGGGATGTTGTCGCGGGGGGACGATCCGTTGGCTGTGATCTGCGCCCGCGGTCATGAGCTGGGCAAGGATGTTTGGTTGAGCTTTCGGGTGAACGACCATCACCATGTGGGGAGTCCAAAGAGTTCCAAGAGCAGTCAGCTGTACGAAGACCGCCTCGACCTGCGCCTGGAGGATGGCCGATGGGACTACACAAAGAGTGAGGTACGCGACCACGTGTACAAGCTGCTCCGCGAAGCCTACCTGGACTATGACGTGGACGGGGTGGAGTGGGATTTCATGCGTAGCCCGGGCTATTTCCCAAAAGACAAGATCGGGGAGGGAAAGGAGCAGCTCAATGCGTTGATGAAGAAGCTGCGCGCCCTCGCCGATGAGGCGGCGCAGAAGAAGGGCCGGCCGCAGGGGCTGGCGGTGCGCCTGCCGTCCTGGGAGCCCGGGTGCGCCGACGTCGGGCTGGACTGGCGCACTTGGGTCAAAGAAGGATGGGTAGACGTCCTTACGGCGAGTTGCTTCCAATCCGCAGAGCACGAAGCGGACCTGGCGCCTTTTGTGGAGGGCTGCCGCGGCAGCAAGACGCTGGTGCACTGGTGTGTTGAGTCTACCGCCGGGTTCATTCCTAACGTAGAGTTCGGCGCCACCCGGTACTACGGAGGCGCGCCCAACGGACCCTCCACGGAGCACTACCGGGCCATGGCGCTGGGCGCCTATGAACAGGGCGTGGACGGGCTGTACTTCTTCAACCTCCACTTCGCCTTCGAGCGCTATGCCACGCACCCGGAGGTAGCCTTTCTGCACGAGCTGCACGATCCGGAGCGGCTCCGCGCTCGGGACCATACCTACCTGGTCTCACGGCAGACGCACGACTCGCACAACCGTTTCTTCAAGTCCGCACCCTTGCGCCCGCTGCCGCGCACGCTGACTGCGGAAAAGCCGGAGTGTTCGTTCGTCATCACGGTCGGCGCGGACCTGAAGCGGGCTGCGGCCGAGCAGCGGCTCGCCTCAACCCGCCTGCGCCTGTTGCTGAGCGGTCTGACGCCCGGGGATGAGTTCGGGGTGTGGTGGGATGGCAAGGAGCTGGCCGGCGAGTTGCAGCCCCCGCTTATGCCCGGAGCTGGGGTTTGGCAGCAGTGGTCGGGACTGCACTGGTGGGTCGCCGATCTGGCTCGCCTGGATCGTGCGCCAGATCGCGGCAAACACGAATGCACCGTGCGCGTGAAGCAACGCAATCCCCAGATCGAGGGCGGGATCGGCGTGGACTTTGCCGAGCTCGACGTCCGCTACTGGCACAGGCCGGGCATGCCCGCCAGCTAGACGAGAACGTTCTGGGACATGTCGACCTTCAGTCGAGGGAGAAACGTGGAGAGGATTGAGTCATAGGAGGCTCACCATGAGGTCAACGCGACTGCCAGCTCTGCTGGGGGATTCAAAAAGCTTGACAGTTGCGGGAGTATGATTATGTCCACTCAAGACACCTGCTTGGTCGACGAATTTGTCGATGAAACCGAGACTGTCACGAAGTGGAGATTCCCACTGAATAAGGGAAGAAGGGATGCAGTTCTAAGCTGCCGTTCAGGATGCTCCTTGCTCCCGTTCTATTTTGGGACACTGCTGTCCAAGATAAATTGGGATAGGGAAGAGCTGTGTTGATCTAGTTGGAGATAGATCGACCTCCGGTTCATTTTCAGAACCAAGTTCCCCTGGGGATTTCCGATGCTCGGTGTTAGGTGCTG
>VFZK01000102.1:0-2500 GCA_016871215.1 Acidimicrobiia bacterium
GGGAACGTTGGATTTCCTGCTGGAGGCCCGTTATGACTGATTCCGCATCCTGCAGCTTGATGACTTTCATGCCATCAGGATACAACAGTCGGAATCTATTCGCAATTACTTATAGCCCAATGTATAGTAGCGTCAGCAGAATGACGGCACACTGCGGCGGTGCTGCTCGGATCGACTTGGCGGCTTGCCGTCGACTGATACGGCTGCCGCTGTGGGTTGTCGGTTGAGGGCGAAACTAGCTGGCCTCGACGGTGGTTGGTGCCTGGCTATCGCAAAGGCGGCCGGATTTCTCTCAAAAAGCCCCACCAGAGAGATCCAGCCGTCATACCACTCTTTTTCGAACTAGCCGCTTCGCGGCAAACAAAAAAGGCCTTGAAGAAACTCTTCAAGGCCTTTCGTCTTAATCCCGGCAACGACCTACTCTCCCACCCAGTTTCCCGGACAGTACCATTGGCGCTGAGGGGCTTAACTACCGTGTTCGGGATGGGAACGGGTGTGACCCCCTCGCTAGAATCACCGAGATGAAGTCGTTAGAAGCAAACCAACCACCTGTTCAAACAGAGTGGATGGCAAACCGAAACTTCATCAATTGACACGAATGAAATCAAGTCTCCAGGAAGGGCCAGTGAACACCCTGTCGGGGTTCACTGATCGCACTTTCCTGATTTATTAATGGTCAAGCCGAACGACCGATTAGTACTGGTTAGCTAAAACCATTACTGGCCTTACACACCCAGCCTATTAACGTAGTGGTCTACTACGGGTCTTCTTACCTTGCGGTTGGGAGATCTCATCTTGGAGTGGGCTTCACACTTATATGCGTTCAGCGTTTATCCCGACCGAACTTAGCTACCCAGCGATTGCCCCTGGCGGGACAGCTGGTACACTAGAGGTTCGTCCATCCCGGTCCTCTCGTACTAAGGACAGCCCTCCTCAAATCTCCTGCGCCCACATCAGATAGGGACCGAACTGTCTCGCGACGTTCTGAACCCAGCTCACGTACCGCTTTAATAGGCGAACAGCCTAACCCTTGGAACCTTCTACAGCTCCAGGATGCGATGAGCCGACATCGAGGTGCCAAACCTTGCCGTCGATATGAACTCTTGGGCAAGATCAGCCTGTTATCCCCGGCGTACCTTTTATCCGTTGAGCGATGGCCCTTCCATACAGAACCACCGGATCACTAAGTCCTGCTTTCGCACCTGCTCGACTTGTCTGTCTCGCAGTCAAGCGTCCTTATGCCTTTACACTCTATGGCTGATTTCCAAACAGCCTGAGGACACCTTTGAGCGCCTCCGTTACAATTTAGGAGGCGACCGCCCCAGTCAAACTACCCGCCTAGCCATGTCCCTTTGCCCGATCAGGGCAATAGGTTAGAATCACAGAGCAATCAGGGTGGTATCTCACCGTTGGCTCCCCACACCCCGAAGGGCATGGTTCAAAGCCTCCCACCTATCCTGCGCAGATCGCACCATAATTCATGGCTAAGGTATAGTAAAGGTGCACGGGGTCTTTCCGTCTAGATGCGGGTAACCGGCATCTTCACCGGTACTACAAGTTCGCTGAGTCACTCGTTAAGACAGCGCCCAAATCGTTACGCCATTCGTGCAGGTCGGAACTTACCCGACAAGGAATTTCGCTACCTTAGGACCGTTATAGTTACGGCCGCCGTTCACCGGGGCTTCAATTCAAAGCTTCGCCTTGCGGCTAACCTCTCCTTTTAACCTTCCGGCACCGGGCAGGCGTCAGCCCCTATACGTCGTTTTCGACTTTGCAGAGACCTGTGTTTTTGTTAAACAGTCGCTTGGGCCATTTCACTGCAACCCCCTCGGGCTATGAACCCTACCGGGGCACTCCTTATTCCGAAGTTACGGAGCTATTTTGCCGAGTTCCTGAACGAGTGTTCTCTCAAGCGCCTTAGGATACTCTCCTCGTCTACCTGTGTCGGTTTACGGTACGGTTATGAAGCGGACTCCTTAGAGGTTTTTCTAGGCAGTGTGAATTCAGCGGCTTTATCCAGCCCTTGCGGGCTCGCCACTACTCTCGAGGTTGATGACCGGGCGGATTTTCCAACCCAATCCCTCTCGATCGTGAAATCCCATCCATCAGAGATCCCGCCTATCCTCCTGCGTCACCCCATCGTGATAACGCCCACTCCACAGTACAGGAATGTTGACCTGTTACCCATCGTCTACGCCTCTCGGCCTCGACTTAGGGACCGACTAACCCTGAACGGATTAACCTTTTTCAGGAAACCTTAGACTTTCGGCGGCCAGGGTTCTCGCCTGGCTTATCGCTACTTATGCCGGCAGGGTCTCTTCAGTACCGTCAACGGCTCCTTACGGTGCCGCTTCGAACTGTACAGAACGCTCCCCTACCAAATGAACTGCCTCAACAGTTCAAGTTCATAGCTTCGGTGGCAGACTTGAGCCCCGTTGAATTGTCGGCACGGAGCTGCTTGACCAGTGAGCTATTACGCTTTCTTTAAAGGATGGCTGCT
>VFZK01000102.1:7500-14464 GCA_016871215.1 Acidimicrobiia bacterium
ACAATCGCCGTCACGGCGTGGCCCAGCGCGGGTTTCCCCACGATTCGGGCATGGACCGTCACAGCCTTTCGCTCGGTGGGCTCGAAACGCAGGCGGATCTTGCTTGGAGTAATCCTCGTGACCGCCACGCCGAACGGAATCACCAAGTTTTTTGAGTCGAGCGAATACGTGCGCTCTCCAGCGCTCCATTCCGAAAGATCCAACGATGCCGTCACATCTGACGCATCGATTCGCTTCACGATGCTGGAACTTGCGCTGAGCCGGACATCAACGGTGTTTGTTCCGCCCAACACTTCGACCCCTTTCGGCGTGTTTATGAACTCCAGGGGCACCTTGAGACTAATCTCCGACTTGGGCTCTACGTTGAGCGCGATCCAAAGCAACGCTGCCAGCCCCAGCGACACGAGCTTCAGTTGCAGGTTTCGCAAAAGGAGATTCCTGAGGTAGCGCAACCAGCCCATCACTGACGCTCCAGCATGGCTGAAAACCCAAGTTCCTTCTCAGGCTCTCTTCCGGCAAGGATGACTTCCAGCCGTTGGCGCAACGACTCGCCGTCCAAGCTCCGTTCGATCTGGCCGCCGACGACGATTGAGATGATTCCGGTCTCTTCCGAAATGACGACGACCAGAGCGTCGGACTCTTCTGTGACGCCAATCGCAGCCCGATGGCGGGCACCGAATTCCTTGCTCAACTTCAGGTTTACCGTTAAGGGCAGGAAGCACGAGGCCGCCGTGATGCGGTCTTTCTGAATAATGACCGCTCCGTCGTGGAGGGGGGCTCCAGGAGAGAAAATCGCGACCAACAAATCGTGAGACAACGCAGCGTCGATTGCGATACCGCTCTCAATATAGCTCTTCAAGCCAATGCTGCGCTCGATGACGATCAACCCACCGATTCTCTGGGAAGCTAGCGTTGTTGCCACCAGAACAATCTCGTCGCAGGTCTCGACGAAAGGGCTTGGAGAGAACTGCCGTATGAGCGGGTTTTCCCCGATGTTGGCCAGCGCGCGCCGGATCTCGGCCGCGAACAGAACGATGATTCCAAAAACGAAATACGGCAGCAAATTCGTGAGGATCCACTGGATCATTTCCAAATGAAGCCAGCGGGTCAGATAGAAGAAGATCGTGAGAATCCCCAATCCCAGCGCCATCTGCACGGTGCGGGTTCCTCGAATGGGCAACAGGAGGTTATAGATGAGCGCGCTCACAATCAGGATATCGATTGCAGCGTTCCAGCCCAGTCTTTCGAGGTTAATCAGTTCCGTGAGGTTCATCGCTCTCGAAGTCCAGCTCCCCTGACAGCATCGCAGAGCAGCGCTATTTGGCGAGTTTCCTCGACGTCGTGCACTCTCACGATATGGGCTCCTGCCATGATGGCCACAGCGCAACACGCCAAGCTGCCTGCGAGCCGCCGCTCCACGGGAAGATTCAGAATTCTTCCGAGGAAGGACTTTCGTGAGGCGCCGACCAGGATCGGAAGGTCTAGGCTACGGAAAACCTCCAACCGCCTGAGCAAAAGGAGATTGTCCTCAGCAGTCTTGCTGAATCCAATTCCCGGATCGACAATAATCTGGTTCCTGGAAATCCCAGCCGAGACGGCGCGTGCGATCGACCGTTTTAGGCTCTCCACAACGGCTCTAAGGACCCCTTGCACCCGCGGCATCCGATGCATCTGCTCCGGGCGCCCCCGGGAGTGCATCAAAACGACGGCCACCCTTTCCGATGCAACCACTTTCGGCAATTCCCGGTCGAACCTTAAGCCCCCAATATCATTGACGATTTCGGCGCCTGCTGCGATCGCGGCCCGTGCCACCTCAGCTTTGAACGTATCGATCGAGATTGGAATCCTCAATCGCTTGCGCAGCGCTTCAATGACTGGAACTACTCGCCGAATCTCTTCACCGACTGGCAACAATCGCTCGAACGGCGGCCGCGTCGACTCGCCACCCACGTCAAGAATGTCCGCTCCCTCCTGTTCCAGCTCCAGCCCCCTCGAGATTGCGTCTTGGCAGCGAGGGCGGCGGCTCGCCTCGAAGAAGGAGTCGGGTGTCGTGTTCAGAACACCCATCACGAGCGTTCTGGCACCGAGAACCAGCGAGCGTGAGGGTAGGTCAAGTTCGTATTGTTTCCTCGCCCGCATGCGTTTCAAATCACAGTGGCGTGCGTTAATGTTTAGAACAAGAGAGCGAACTATCCGGGCGTTCGGGGGAGGCTTGGATAGAAGAGCGCACCTGGAGGAAGGACTGCTTTTGCGCTCCAGCAGACTTCTAGGCTGGCGCTGGTTTTTCGCACTGCTTGTCGACCAGCGAAGGCACCGACGGCTGAAGCGACTGGACGATCTGTGTCCGGCGTCCGTCTTGCCCTCCCGACTTGGCGCTCACAGGTTCTGCTTTCTCTTCGAGCGGCAGGTTCTGGATGATCATGCGGACTTCGTTCGCGTCCAGCACTTCGCGCTCCAGCAGTGCTTCGGCGATCCGCGTCAACGTGTCTCGATTCTCTTCCAGAATCTTCTTGGCTTTCTGGTATCCCTCACTGATGAAACGCTTCACTTCGAGATCGATCTTGATCGCGGTATCTTCGCTGTAGTCCCGATGCTGCGCAATCTCTCTTCCCAGGAAGATCTGTTCTTCGCGCTTGCCGAACGTCAGCGGACCCAGGGCAGACATGCCGTAATCGCAAACCATCCGTCGCGCCATCTCGGTAGCCTGTTCGATGTCGTTCCCTGCCCCGGTGGTCATGTGGCCCAAAAAGAGTTCCTCCGCCAAACGTCCGCCCATCATGATGGCAATCTGGCTCTCAAGGAAATCGCGAGTGTACGTGTGCTTGTCATCGGAGGGCAGCTGCATCGTGACGCCCAACGCCATTCCGCGGGGAATGATTGTCACCTTGTGGAGAGGATCCGCATGAGGCAGCAATGCCGCCACCAACGCGTGCCCCGCTTCGTGGTAAGCCGTGTTCTTTTTTTCGGCATCGCTGATGATAAGCGACTTGCGCTCCACACCCATGAGCACTTTGTCCTTTGCCCCTTCAAAATCGGCCATTGTGACCGACTTCTGATTGTACCGGGCCGCATTCAAAGCCGCTTCGTTCACCAGATTGGCGAGGTCTGCGCCTGAGAAGCCAGGTGTGCCTCGAGCGAGGACCGTAATGTCCACGTCCTCTGCCAGCGGGATTCGCTTGGTGTGCACTTGCAGGATGCCCTCTCTGCCTTTCACATCCGGTCGAGCGACAATCACGCGCCGATCAAATCTTCCGGGGCGCAGCAGGGCTGGATCGAGAACGTCGGGCCGGTTGGTAGCGGCAATGAGAATGACCCCCTCGTTGGACTCAAAACCGTCCATCTCGACGAGCAGTTGGTTCAAGGTCTGCTCGCGCTCGTCGTGCCCGCCTCCTAAGCCAGCCCCACGATGACGGCCCACCGCGTCAATCTCGTCGATGAAGATGATGCAGGGTGCGTTCTTCTTTCCCTGCTCAAACAGATCCCGGACCCGCGACGCTCCCACTCCGACAAACATCTCGACGAAGTCGGATCCGCTGATCGAAAAGAAGGGGACACCCGCTTCTCCTGCGATCGCCCGAGCCAATAGCGTCTTGCCTGTTCCCGGCGGCCCTACAAGCAGAACACCCTTGGGGATTCGACCGCCCAGCTTTTGGAACTTCTGTGGTTCTTTCAAAAACTCGATGATCTCCTGCAGCTCTTCCTTCGCTTCCTCGGCGCCTGCCACATCCTTGAAAGTGACCTTCTTCTGCTGGGAAGAAAGCAGCTTGGCGCGGCTTTTGCCGAACGAAAGAGCCTTGTTGCCACCACTCTGCATCTGCCGCATGAAAAAGATCCAGAACCCAATCAAGAGGACGAATGGTGCCCAAGAGATCAGGGCCGTGAGCCATGGACTTTGCGTGGGTTCCTTGACCTTGAAGGCAACGCCTTTCGCTATCAGGGTCTTGAAGAACTCTGGGTAGTTGGGCATCGTGGTCTTAAACGCGCTGCCATCCTTAAACTTGCCCTTCACCTCACTTCCCGTAATCTCCACACTTTGCACACTGCCCTTTTCGATCTCATTGAGGACTTCCGAAAAGTCTCTGTCCTTCTCGCTCCCACTCTGCCCGCGCTGAACAACATGCCAAAGCAGAACGCCGGTTACGATGAGTACGACCCACAACAACAATGTCTTGACGGTTGAATTCAAAAGAACCCTCCAGACTTCCCTCTAGCTGAGCGCTCCAAGAAAAGGCAAATTGCGAAAGCGATCCTGAAAACCCAGCCCATATCCGACCCAATGTCCCGCCGTGCCCCCTTCGACGCAGAACGCACTGTAGTCGGGACTAATCGAAATGCGCCTCAAGGCGGGTTTGTCGATGAGATAATAGATCTTGAGTAATGCTGGACCACCCTGAAGCAAGTGTTTCATCACGTAATCGAGTGTGATACCCGTATCGAGTACGCCCCCAACCAACAGGATGTTCCGATCCCGCGAGTCAAACTCGGGTGAGTACAAGATTTTTTTGACCCGCGTCACCCGGTCGTCATCTTCGGCGACATCCGCTTTCATAAAATAACATAGCACTTCCCCATCGACTTTCCGAATCAAATCTGCCATAAAGACAAAGGAATCTTCAAGTAAGCCGATTACACAGAGGTTTTTTCCTTCGAAGTCCTGCTTGATCTGGGCGGCAATGTCCTCAACGCGCGAGCGGATCTCGTCTTCTGAGAAAAGGACCTCCGCCCCAGTCATCAAGCTTCACTCCTTTCTTCGACAACCACCCTGGTTTTTTCGCCAGCTTGAACCGGAATGCCGCCCAAGAACGGGAAGTCTTTCACACAAACGACTCGGCCGTTCAAGACCACCACCGGCCACGAAGCTCGGCATCGCCTCGGGATCTTTTTCTGTGCAAACAAGTCGGTAACCCGCTTGGGGGAAGCTACGCCCGGTGCAAAGTATACATCGGCAGGTTGCCAGTTGCGAATGAGCATTCCCGCCGTGAGCTCGGCCTTGCTAAGAAACAGCTCCCAGCGATTCAGAACGGTAGAGTCCGCGGGTCGGCAATCAAGTCTGGCTTCAAACCACGTGTGCGTCAGCGGCAGTTCGACCCGTCCAGGAATCGGGAGCGCATAGCGAAACTCGCAGGGCCGCGAGTCTGGAACCACTTCGAAAACGAGACGCCCGAACTCTCTGACGGATCTGCACGTTCCGATTCGTACAAGTCTTCCACTCCGCGCTTCCCCCAGAAGGTAGATGACCGAATCGATGTTTTTTGCCGACAGAAAGTGGTTTCCTTCCATCAGCCGTTCGAGTGAAAGGCGAACGAGCCTTTTTTGCAGTCCAGTGGGAAGCGATCCGAGAGTATCGACGTTCCAAAAGATCTTATTTCCCTCGATGACCGCCTCTTTGCGAAGCACCTCCGCTGCCCAATGCTGTAGTGCTTCGCTTTCTTCACGGAGCACGGCCGCGGTGCAAGCCAGCTGGGAGACGATTTTTGGATTCTGACGGTCTCTGAGGTTCGGAATGAGCTCTTGCCTGATCTTGTTGCGGAACAATCGAGTGTCGAAGTTCGAAAGATCCTCGCGCCACTTGATGCCTCGAAGCTTGAGATAGGCCAGAACCTCGTGTCGTTGAATCGCAAGGAGGGGGCGGATGAAGAGATCTCTCTTGAACGGCATGCAAGAGAGTCCGGCAGAGCCACTTCCTCGCAACAAGCGCATGAGCAATGTCTCCGCTTGATCATTCATGGTATGCCCCAAGGCGACTTCCTGGGCCTGCACTCTCGCCGCTGCCTCTGACAAGAACGCGTACCTCCGCTCTCTAGCCCAGGCTTCCAAGTTCTGGTTTCTGCTCGCTACAGCCTCATCAGGTATCTTTTTGGAGACAAATTTGATCCCGAGGTCCTTGGCTAGCACCCTGACAAACTGTTCGTCGTCGTCAGACGATTTGCCGCGAAGGTTGTGGTTCAGGTGTGCAATGACGAGGTCCAACTCGAATTGTGCGCGAACCTCCTGCATGAGATAGAGAAGCGCTACAGAGTCCGCTCCACCCGAAACCGCGATTAAGAGCCGATCTCCACGACGGAGAAGCCGGTGGGACTTGAGGGTTCGAACAAACTTCTCAAAGACTTGGGGAGATCTCATACAACCCGGAGTGCGTGCGCCTTTCCCATTGTACGCCGGACGCACCTCCACCCGACGGAGAAGCCATCCTAATCAATCGCTGCGTAGCAGTAAAGGCGGCAGCCCATACCCACGACAGCACCGTTCCGCCGCAGAATCTGTTTGAGTTGAGAATAGGGCTGAATTAGACTCAACTCCTCGACGAGGGCAGCGATGCGGTTTGCAAAGAGATTCAACGGCTTGCCTCGGTTTCTCGTTCTCGGATTGGTTGTGGCATTGCGTTGCCTGGACGCTGCGGCTGGCCACAAAGTTGTTCTGAAAGTATGGAAAGGTCCTGGAAGCCAGAACCAAGCCGATCTCGATGGAGGGGCATTGTCGGTTCACCGATAGCGAGGGCCGGTTTCAATCCATCCCGCTCCACTTGGTCGACCTCCCCGCCACAAGCGCTCTGAGCGCGAAAGAAGTGCCCAAACCTGCCTCTGGCAGGGTGTTGACCAACGAAGATCTCGTGACCGGAAAGCAGCGCGGCGGCCGGGTGAATACCATTGGGTCGGACTCCAAGCCCAGCGCCGAACCGGCTGGGCCCTCTCTAGTGTCCAAAAAGGGCGAGGCCTATTGGAGGAGCCGGGCCAAGCAGATCCGCGACGAAATCGACAGTGTTGAGAAGCAAATCAAATCTCTGAATGACAAGACTCAACAGGGTAAGGGCGACGGCATCAAGATCGGTTTTGAGACCTAGCCAAACATATTTGAAATTTTGATTCCATCGGTCGGCTGTACGATGATCTTGTTATCGAGGCAGGATCAAAGGAGACGACCGATGGAATTGTTCGCAAAGCTGTTTGGCAGCCTGCTGGTGTTT
>VFZK01000103.1 GCA_016871215.1 Acidimicrobiia bacterium
TGGGGGCCTAAAACCCAGACAGGTCTCTCCGACCCACCAACTCCCAGATCGCCCGCACCGCGTGATCGGGCTCCACCAGCCGCTCCACTTCGACCGGATGCAAACGCATCTGCCGACGGTCAATCGCTTTCAAGCGCGGCTTTGCCGGCTCGACGACTCCACTCGCTGGGGCGCCCGGCGCCGAGGGGCTAGCGTTGTCCATGCGCCCCTCCCGGTTTCGACTTCGCCGCGCGGGCCGTCAGCCGTTTCACCGTCAGGGTCCACTTATCTTCGACGATCCACTCGATGGTCTCGCCCTTTTCCATCTCCAAGGCTTGAGCCAACGGGGCCGGACAAATCAAGTAGAACTGGCGCTGGATGCCTCCGCGTTCGATCACCTGCACTTTGGACTGGTGGCCCATGACGGTCTCCTCCGGTAGGAATTCCAGGAGGGAGACAGTATATAATAGCGATATCGCTAGTCAAGACTTTTTTTTCAATAATTTTTTCACAGCTTCCGGCTCCCCACCCCGCCTCACGGCGACGCAGTTGCAGTCGGTTACAGGCCGGAGAGGGCGGGCTGTCCTCAGCCCGCCGCGCAGTGCCGATGCGTTGGGAAAACGGCGCGGTGAGGACACCACGCCCTACCTGTCGCAACCGGGATATCAAGGGCGGCAGCCCTTGGTTAGTTAGCCTGCGCGTTCAAGCAAGGGCTCAACCTCGACTCAAGAACTTAAGCGACTCCGACGGGATCCAGCAGGCGCGCTAGAAGCAAAAGGCAGGCAGGACAGGTTGGGGATAAGAAGTGATCAACCCACGGACCGCCAGGATGAAGCTTTCACCGTCGTGGTCGAGCGCCTTGTCAAAGAGCCCACGTGGGGATTTGACCGACATTCGCCTCATGCCACCCGTGGCGACTAGCCCTAGATGAGTTCCTTGAGCGGAGTACCGAGCGTGTCGTCGAAGCCATTGGCGATGTAAACGGGCCGGGCTATAGGTGACATGTAGCTCTTCGTCCACTCGATTCCCAAAGCCTTGTACACGGTCGCGTAGAGATCTCCAATGGAGACGGGCCTCTCCGCAACCGTAGCCCCATCTTTATCGCTGGCGCCCACGATGCACCCTCCACGGATGCCACCGCCACCCACCAGGAGAGACCAGCAGTCGGGCCAATGATCCCTTCCACCCTTGGGATTGATCACCGGCGTGCGCCCGAACTCGCCAGTCACAAGCACTACAGTGCTCTCAAGCAAACCCCGCTGCTTTAGATCCTCCATCAGGGCGGAAAGGCTTCGATCCAACAGTGGTGCCAGTGTGTCGCGCAGCCTCTTGTCGTTGTCGTCATGCGTATCCCACTGGCCGTGCTTGTAGCCCGCTGCTGTTACGAACCGGCAACCAGCCTCGACCAATCGCCGGGCCAGCAGCACACTTTGCCCTACCCGATGCCGGCCATACCGGTCCTTCGTCTTGTCTGACTCGCGCGAAAGATCGAAAGCTTCCTTGACCTTCGGATCAAGCAGCATCTTCAACGCTTGTTCCTGGAACGCGTCCATCTTCACAAACTCGGCCAGGTTCTCTTTCTGGCGAAAGTGACGATCAACAATCCCCAGCATCGTACGGCGATCATGGATCGCATCGACGCTGAGGGTTTTGGGCAAGTTCAGATTCGGTAGCTGGAAATTTGGCTGGCTCGGATCCGGCAACACCATCGCATCGTATTCTGAACCGATGAAGGAAGCCTGGTAAGCCTCCTGATAGTTGAAGAAATCGCCTTCCGTTGGCGTTGGCACCACTACGAACGGAGGCATGTTGTTGCGCGCCCCTCTTTCCTTGGAAACGATGGAGCCAAAGCTGGGAAACTTCAGTGCTGGGTTTGGCCGATGCCCAGTGAGCGTCTGGATGGTTCCCTGCGGATGGTTTCGCTCGTCGGACTTCATCGAGCGAATGATCGACAAGCTGTCCATGTGTTTGGCGATGCCAGGGAAAACCTCGGAAACCTGTACTCCATTGGCATTCGTGGCGACTGGTCTGAAGCCACTGTTCGCTTTCACATCCCAACTGTCGAGGTGGCTGATTCCACCTTCCAGCCAGATCAGAATAACAGACTGGGCTTTTGCCTCGGACCTTACTGCAGCCGGTCCGGCTAGAGCCAGGGTTCCCGCGCTTCGATGGCGAAGAAAATCGCTGAGATTGATACCCAGAAAACTGAGGGCTCCCACCCGCAGAAAGTCGCGCCGGGTCTGAGGGATTCCCCGGCAATGACCGCAGATTGTCTTCATATCCAATACCTCGTGCTTGCCGGGCGGACAGCCTCGATTCACCATCAGGCGCCCGGATGACGTCAGTGGTTATAGGCGAACTCTCGTGAGTTAACAATCGCCCAGACCAAACCGGCTAGCGTTTCTTCTCGACGCTGCGAACGCTGTCCCAGCAACTGCAGCAGCTCCGTTTTTTCCTCGCTGGTTGGGAGCCGGGTCAAGGCGGCGACAAAGAACTCGTTCAAGATCTCCTCATCCGACACGTTCTTCTTGAGGAGAGCGCTGAGTCTTCCACCTTCTCTCGTGATCTTGGCGTTGAATACCGGCCCCGACATCATATGCAGCGCTTCCGCCAAACTGGGCTGGGGAGACCCAGAAGGCAGAGCCCGTCGTGTCGAGCGCCCGAAATCGTCCATGAACTGCGATGGACAGATATCAGTAATGGTATGCATGGCTCGCGTTCCGACGGGAGCATCGCCACCTCCCGCGATGGGATGGATTTCAAACTTCTCAGGCACACCCGTCACACTCGTTATGGCGTCCAACAAGACGGCTGCTTCCAGCGGACGCGCCCGGCCGTGCGAGTAACCCATCCTGTCATCTTTGTTGTTCTCGTTCGGAGTCGCAGACAGCTGGTAGGTTCGCGACTGCACCATGGTCCTCATGAGGTGTTTCAAATTGAATCCGCTGTCCCTGAAATCCTTCGCCAAAGCCCGCAGGAGTTCCGGGTGTGTGGGCGGATTCGTGCTGCGAAAGTCGTCGACAGGTTCCACGATGCCACGTCCAAAAAAGAAGCTCAACAGACGGTTCACGGTGGCCTCGGCGAAGTAGGGATGTGATGTCACCCAGTTCGCCAGGTGCCGCCGAGGGTCCATCCATTCGCTCGGTGGCAGCTGAGTTCCATCGAGGAACGCTGGGACGACCTTCTGTTTGCTGCGAGGATTCACCACCATCACGTCTTTGGGTTGGTCCACATGCCCACCACCCAATACGTCGATGATCAGAGTGGAATCCCTCACCTCGGTGTAACCAGCGAAAAACGCTGCCAGTCCCCAATACTGATTCTGGCTCCAGGCTTCGAACGGGTGGTTGTGGCACTGAGAACACTCGATGCGGCGGCCCATAAACAGCCGGATCAGTTCAGGCATTAACACATCCGGTGTCGTCAGCTCGGAAATATAGTAGAAGTTCCGCGCGGGAGCGCTGTAGCCCTGTGCGCCGATGCGCTCGCGTGCGATCTGATCGTAGGGCTTATTGGTCGCGATGCTGTTCGTAATCCAGTTCTGATAGGCCCGAGTCGACTTGGTGTTGTTCGATGTGACGTAGGTCGCGCGCAGCAGGTCGCCAAAGCGAAAACTCCAATAATCGACATATTCCGCGGAGTCCAATAATGTTTCGATGAGGCGGTCGCGCTTTTGTGAGTTCTTGTCGGCCACGAACTCGCGAACCCGTTCCGGCGGCGGCAACGTCCCAGTCAAATCCAGACAGACACGACGCAAGAACTCTTGGTCGCCTGACAGCTCCGAAGGCAAGATCTGAAAGGTTCGCAACTTGGCGAAAACGTGTCGATCAATGTAATTGCGCGCTGCGATTGCAGGGTACTCGTCGATAGGCTTGTCGACGACGCCGACGTCGGCGCTCAGTGTGTACCCCGGCGTTCGAATCAGAATATTCGTTTCGCCCTTCTTCTTAGCTTGCACGACTCCTGTCTCGCTCACATCTGCGACGCTGGCGTTGTTCGTAACATACTGCACCTGTTCGGTGATGTCTTCCTGCCGTCCGTTGGATAGATGAGCGGTGACCACCAGTTGCTGCTGGGCTCCACCCTGCAAGACAATTTCTCTGGGTAGTACTTCGACCCGTTCGACTGCCGGAACCCGCATCTCTGCTTCGTCTCCGAACGGCGTTCCTGAACGTATCCACTGCACAAGGGCTTGGTAATCGGGAGAGCCCGGCTCAAGCCGCATCCCCCCTTCGTGGGCCACCTCGAGCGCAGGCTTCTTCATAAGCAGGCTTTTCTCGGGATGCTGTGGGTCGACTCTTGGACTCTTCGGATGATCTTCGACCGTCAAGACTCGAAAGGTTCCACCCGCTACGATCGCTTTGTAATCGTCTTTCGGATAGATCCCGTGCAACGAGAGTTTGAAGCCTCCTCTGCCCTTCACCCCACCGTGACAGGTCGCGTCGTTGCAGCTGCGCTTGGTCAAGATCCGCTGGACATCGGGAACGAATGTCGTCTGGCGTAGCTTGTCAGCGTCTTCGACGCGGAGTGCAGCCTTGGCGACTCGGTTCCCAACCTTGGCAGTAAGGACCGCCAGCCCGGAGGTTTCGCTCACAAATTGTCCAGGATTCCGGATCGTCCCTCGCTTTGGATCTGAAACCGAGAAACTGGCACTGCTTGTCAAATCTCTCTCCAAACCATCGGCATATTTCCCTAGAAGAACAAACTGCTGTGAAGCCCGTGCGCCCCACAGCGTTGCCGAATCGGGAAGCAGCCGAAGAGAAACCAATCCCAGCAGGGCCTTTGCTTCCTGCGCTGCGTGGGCAGACAGCCCTCCAGCCATGACGAGATATCCAGCGAAAAACCCGCTACCAAGTGCTTTCATACGCATGTGCATCGCTCAAGATCAGAAAGTCCACACAGGATTCGCTTCAACGGGCAGCCTTAGTCCCCGTCGTGTGCGTTCCTTAGTGCATCGTTACATCGCCAGACTCGCCGCAGCTCTCTCACCCCTGCCTATTTTGCGACGCCAGGATTCGCCGCCTGCTGAGGCGTTGCAAGGTTGTCGACCACCATCAATGGAAATTCTCGAACCAACAGACTTGCGCCCGCTTTGCCATCGACGATCGGCTGGCATCTAAGCTGTATCTTTTGAGGGACCTTTGTCAGAGGTGCGCCCGGACTTGCGAGCAGCACAATGGCCGTCTTCTGCACTTTCGGCGCGATCGTGTCCGCGTTCTGCGTTACCTCCAGAGGCCCACGACCTTCGCTGAAATAGGTGGCTGGCAATGCCTGTACTCCTTCCGGCAATTCAGTGAAAGCAAACAACAGATCGCCGTTGAACCCCTCCTCGTAGGAAGCCAACAAGAAGAGCGTCCTTGGCTCCTGTCGCGCAAGATTAAGATGCATCACTTCGCCTGCTCTGTTTGCCTCCGAAGCGGCGTCGGCGTTCGCCATCGACACGATTGAAATCTCTCCCACGTGGGGGATCTGCGGCCGAACCAAGATTCGGTAGCGATAGCTCGGGCCTCCGTATCGCGATGTGATGTCACGGACTGTGAGAACGTATTCGCCTGCACGTTCGAAGCTGTGCGTAGCCTTGGGCCGCAAGGCTTTGAGATACACCTGCGGTTCGGCATTGTTGTTGTACATCGATAAGCGCCGTTCGACATTCGAGAACAGCTCCTTCCCCTCGCTATCCACGACTCCAATGCGGGGATTGAAATAGGGCGGTTTTGCGTCGAAGGTCTCCACTTCGAAAACCAATCTTTGTCCCGCCGCAACTTTGAATTTGTAACGATCCGAATCTGCCGGACTTTCGATCGTTCCCTCGACTAGGGCCGGAACTGCAATACCCTGGGCCGCGGCTTCAGTTTCCGATTCGCGTTGAACTGCAACTACAGTCGCGGCGGACGCCTCGGGGCGCTTCGATTGTCCGTGGCCTTCCTGCTGGCTCGACGGACCGCTCTCTTCGGACACAACCTCACTTTGCCGCTTGACCGAACGGGCTTCGAGATCGCTTGTCCACTGAGTCGAGAGGCGCCTCTCCATACTTCGCTCCAGCCATTCACGAGGCACCCCAGCTAATTGGAGCGTTCGATCGTCAAATGCGCCTTTGGGGAAAGCTCTGATGCGATACGTGCAGTCAGGGCAGCCTTGGCCGAAGAGGCCCGAGACCTGGAGAAAGTAGCGGCCATCTTCAACGAATTTGTAGGTGCCTTTGACTTCGAAAGGCATCAAGTCAGATTGACGTTCCTCTTCAAACAGAATTCTTCGGGGCCGGCCGGCATCAAACCAACTTGATCTGGAATCGTACAGAGCCAGCTCGACAGCGAACTTGCTCCCAACCCTCGAAACCCTGCGCTCCGGAAGGACCTCGAATTGCAGTTCCTGGCCTTTCTTGGCTTGAAACGAATAGAAGTCCACTTCTCCCAAGCTCGCGATCCTGCCGCTGAGATAACCTGGAAAGGCTGCGGGCTGCGACTGCCCAATCGTCTGGCGCTCTCCCTCGGCTTCTTCTGTCACATCACGATCCACCACTGTAAGCTCGATGGGCGTCGAAACTCCCCGGGGCGAAACAAGACGAAGTTGGTGCATCCCTGCTCGGACTTTGGCACTAATCTGAAGTTCAATCACCGCGCGAAACACTCGGGTAGGCTTCGACTCCTTCTCCAGAGGATTGATCCTTTGCTTGAAGTCGTCTTTGACCTCTTCCACTTTGACGACGCGGCCCGCGAGATCGCCGTCATCAAACCACACAGCGGAGGCGTCTTCGATGTCCGTACCTCGGATTTCGATCTTCAGCGCAACGGAAGGGCGCGCGATCGATGGAAAACAGGAAAGTAGCTGCGGACTTGCCTTTGACCCGGACTCGGCTCTGGCAGAGAAGCAGCCGCACAAAAGCATCACAGCCGACAAGCGAATCACCGGTGTCACAGAGGTTCGGGCCCATCGTCCAATCACACTCGGTGCTACAGAGATCAGGGAGTCACTTGCCTGGCCGGGTCGACGGTCCCCGAGTTCAGGTGCTGTGCGATCGTGCTGCATAGGGCTCACACTCGTGGGAGCTGAAGAGGGTCATAACCGGTCAAGAAGAACCGAGAGGACTGTGATGCCGAAACTATAACTTCCAAAGTCCGGCTGGTCAACGCTCCACTCGGAAGTAACGTGCCCGTGAACCGCGACCAAACGAATTCGCAAGCAGAGCAACCGCTACTCATGAGTACCTGTACCTACCCAGTCTCAGAGGAAGCAGCAGACAAGACCAAGCCCAACTACTTCGCCGTCAGTCTCTTAGGGGTGCTGTTGGAACAGGCAATGCTGTCAGTAACTCCAGAAGAGATCTGAGCGCAGGCGGTGTCTTTCGCAGTCCGCTGAGCTTCCTCGGCGGAAGCACCCGCCGCGGTTGCACAAGCGGTCCGCCCCTGGAATTCCATGCAGACTTCAAACCGAAACTGGTCGAGACTCATTGAGGAGTAGATCACGTAGCCAAGAAACAGTGCGATGCCAACGGCAAGGGAGATTTTGGTCGTTTTGTTCATTGCGATTGGGCCCGAGTAGCTTGGTCACGGATTATACTCTAGGTCTCTTCGATCGACTATTAAACTATTAAGTTCGATCCTATAGATGCTATCTTCACTTCGTTCCCGACTCGCATTCCGGCATACCCTTGCCTGAATAGATAATGCTTTCTTATCAAAATCATAAAAAATATAAATTTCGGACAGGTGCGCCACTGGACTAGAATTCATGCTGTTTTTTCTCGGCTTAGCCTGCAACACCTTTTGCGTTAACATTAGGCCGTCCTGGGAAATCGACGAGCTAGTGAAGTCCTGACTTCTGACCTGAGTCATCCCACACAGATCTAGCGAGCCGGGCCAGTACCGGTCAGGCAAAGGGGCTTCTGAGCTGAACGCTGGGCAAGCCTGCGGGATGTTCTGTACGCAGAACACCCCGAGACGAGGAACGCGGACGATGAGTTCTCCTCTGTATCCTTCCAAGCAGGGTCTTTACGACCCCGAGTTTGAGAAAGACAGTTGCGGTGTCGGTTTTGTGGTCAACATCGACGGCACCCGATCGAATCACATTGTGCGGCAGGCTCTGGAGGTGCTCACCAACTTGCGCCATCGCGGCGCCTGCGGCTGCGACCCAGAGTCTGGAGACGGAGCGGGTATCACACTGCAGATACCGCATGAGTTCCTGGCTGACCAGTGCGAGGAAATCGGGCTTGAACTCCCAGCCTCGGGACAGTACGGCGTGGGAATGGTGTTCCTGCCACCGAATCCTGAGCATCGTCAATTCTGTGAACAAGTCGTCGAGCGCATTGCCCGGGAAGAGGGCCAGCGCTTTCTTGGCTGGCGGGATGTCCCGGTGGATAGTTCAGCCATCGGAAGCGTGGCCCATGAAGCGGAGCCGGTCATTCGTCAGGCTTTCATCGCCAAGAGCCCGTTTCTGGATGCGCAGCAGTTCGAGCGCAAGCTTTACGTCATTCGCAGGCGCGCCACCACAACCATCGAAAGCACGATCATGCAGGACGTCGGGTACTTCTACATCGTCAGCCTCTCGAGCCGCACCTTGATCTACAAGGGGCAGCTGATGGCCCGGCAGATGTCGACTTTCTTCCTCGACTTGAATGACACCTCCATCAAAAGCGGGCTGGCTTTGGTGCACTCCCGTTTCAGCACAAACACCTTCCCTTCGTGGCGCCTCGCTCATCCCTTCCGCTATCTCGCCCACAACGGTGAGATCAACACGCTGCGGGGCAACCGCAACTGGATGCGAGCCCGCGCCGCCACACTGTCGTCAGGCTTGTTGGGCGACGATTTGAAGAAGCTTTTCCCCATTGTCACCGAAACCGGCAGCGACAGCGCAACCTTGGATAACGCTCTGGAGTTTCTGATTCAAGGGGGACGATCTCTGCCCCATGCGATGATGATGCTGATTCCAGAAGCCTGGAACAAGAACATCGGCATGGACGCCGACAAAAAGGGCTTCTACGAATATCACGCTTGTTTGATGGAACCGTGGGATGGCCCCGCAGCGGTCGCATTTACCGACGGCATTAGCATCGGCGCGGTGCTCGACCGCAACGGTTTGCGTCCCGCGCGGTACATGGTGACGAAGAGCAACCTGGTTGTGATGGCGTCTGAAGTAGGTGTGCTCGATGTTCCTCCCGACGAAGTACTTTACAAGGGACGACTCCAACCCGGGAAGCTGTTCCTAGTCGACACCGAACAAGGCCGAATTGTTGACGACTCAGAGCTTAAAGCGTCTATCGCGCGTCAGAGACCGTATGGCGAGTGGGTCAGGGGGAACAAGATCGACTTCGCCTCTCTGCCCGAACCGCGAGAAGTCCCGCAACCGGATTCGCGAACCTTGTTGCAGCGCCAGCAGCTCTTCGGCTACACGGTTGAAGATCTGCGCATCCTCATGGCGCCTATGGCTAAGGATGGCGAAGAGGCTATTGGGTCTATGGGCACCGATACGCCGTTGGCCGTGCTCTCGAGCCAGCCGCAACTGCTTTACAACTATTTCAAGCAGCTGTTCGCCCAGGTCACCAATCCGCCCATCGATTCCATCCGCGAAGAGATGGTGATGTCATTGGAAAGCTACATCGGCGGCGAAGGCAACCTGCTGGCGGAGTCGCCGGAACACTGCCGGATGCTGAAGTTGGACGGCCCAATTCTCACGGATCATGAGCTTGCTAAGATTTGCGAGATTTCGGTCGGGAATTTTCGCGCCGTGACGTTGCCGATGACCTTCCCATTCGCCGACGGCGAGGCCGGCCTGGAGTCATCGCTCTTTGACCTGTGCCAACGGGCCTCAGACGCCGTCGCAGGCGGCGCCAGCATTCTCATTCTTTCCGATCGCGGCGCGGGCTCGAACCAAGTGCCCATGCCCAGCCTGCTGGCAACTTCAGCGGTCCACCATCATTTGATTCGGGAAGGCACGCGCACCAAGGCAGGACTGGTCGTTGAATCGGGCGAGGCACGCGAAGTCATGCACTTCGCTCTGCTCATTGGCTATGGAGCCGGCGCCATCAACCCCTACCTCGCTTTCGAAACCCTATCGGACATGGTAGGGCAAGGCTTGTTCTCCGGCGAAATCACCGTCGAGAAGGCCTACAAGAACTACGTCAAGTCCATTAACAAAGCGCTTCTGAAGGTCATCGCGAAGATGGGGATTTCGACGATTCAGAGCTACCGTGGCGCCCAGATCTTCGAAGCCCTCGGACTCAGCACGGCCCTGGTGGAAAAACACTTCACCGGAACTCCATCGCGCGTCGAAGGTATCGGGGGTGACGTTCTGGCACGCGAGTGCCTTTCGCGCCACCACAAGGCTTACCCTGAAGAGCGCGCCCGGCATATGTTGCTGGAGGTGGGCGGACAGTACCAGTGGAGGCGTGAAGGAGAGTACCACCTCTTCAATCCTGAAACCGTCGCTAAGCTGCAGGTCGCCGTACGGCACAGCAATTTCAAAACCTTCCGCGAATACTCCGAGCTAATCAACAACCAGAGCAAAACCCTTTGCACCTTGCGCGGTCTGCTGAAATTCAAGAGAGGGAATCCCATCCCGCTCGACGAAGTCGAGCCCGCAAAAGAAATTGTCAAGCGTTTTGCCACCGGTGCGATGTCGTTCGGATCGATCAGCAAGGAAGCCCACGAGAACCTTGCCATTGCGATGAATCGCATCGGCGGCAAAAGCAATACCGGAGAAGGCGGTGAGGATCCGGCTCGCTACGAGCGAGATGCCAACGGCGATTGGCGGCGCAGTGCTATCAAACAGGTAGCCTCAGCGCGGTTTGGAGTCACCACCGAGTATCTGGTCAACGCCGACGATCTTCAGATCAAGATGGCGCAGGGTGCAAAACCTGGGGAAGGCGGCCAACTGCCGGGCCACAAGGTAGACAAGTTTATTGCCAAGGTTCGCCACTCGACCCCTGGCGTGGGGCTCATCTCTCCGCCACCCCATCACGACATCTACTCCATCGAGGACCTGGCGCAGCTCATCTATGACTTGAAGAATGTCAATTCGCAGGCGCGCATCTCGGTGAAGCTGGTAGCTGAGGTCGGCGTGGGCACGGTGGCTGCCGGTGTCGCCAAAGCGCATGCCGACGTCGTCCTGATTAGTGGGCACGATGGCGGAACCGGCGCCTCGCCGCTCACTTCCATCAAGCACGCTGGCATTCCTTGGGAGCTGGGTTTGGCAGAAACACAGCAGGTGTTGGTCATGAACGATCTGCGTGGGCGCATCGTGGTCCAGACGGACGGCCAGTTGAAGACTGGCCGGGATGTCGCGATCGCGGCCTTGCTGGGCGCAGAGGAGTTTGGGTTTTCGACGGCTCCGTTGGTTGCTTCTGGCTGCATCATGATGCGGAAGTGTCATCTCAACACCTGCCCGGTGGGAGTGGCAACGCAAGATCCGGTGCTGCGGAAGAAGTTCACCGGTAAACCGGAGCATGTGATCAATTTCTTCTTCTATGTTGCCGAAGAACTGCGGGAGATCATGGCTGAATTGGGTTTCCGCAGGCTTGCCGACATGGTGGGGCATTCCGAACTGCTCGACATGAGGGACGCGATCGACTATTGGAAGGCGCGGGGCCTGGATTTCTCGAGCATCCTGCACAAGCCCGATGTGCCGAAGCGCATCGCCACGCACTGCGTCACAACGCAGGACCACGGCCTCGAGTCGGTCCTCGACGTTCAACTGATCGAAGACTGCCGCGGGGCGATCGGCCATCAGGCCGCCGTCGAGCTGAACCTGCCCATTCGCAATACGGATCGAACCGTTGGCGCCATGCTGAGTGGAGAAATTGCGCGTCGCTATGGGAACCCCGGCCTGCCCGAGGACACGATTCGCATCAAGTTCACCGGATCCGCAGGCCAAAGCTTCGGCGCCTTCCTGGCGAAAGGGGTCACGTTGACCCTGGAGGGAGATGCTAACGACTATGTGGGCAAGGGCCTCTCAGGCGGACGGCTGGTGATCTTTCCTTCCAGAGCAGCCACCTTCGCGGCCGAAGATAACATCCTCATTGGCAATACAGTTCTTTATGGTGCCACCAGCGGTGAGGCCTATTTCCGTGGTGTGGCAGGGGAGCGTTTCGCGGTTCGCAACAGCGGAGCCCATGCCGTCGTGGAGGGGGTAGGTGACCATGGCTGCGAATACATGACCGGAGGTGTCGCGGTCGTTTTGGGCAAAACCGGCAGAAACTTCGCCGCTGGCATGAGCGGCGGCATTGCCTTCGTGCTGGACGAAGAGGGCCTCTTCCCCTCCCTTTGCAACCGAAGCATGGTCGAACTGGAACCCGTTGTGAAACCCCACGACATCGAGTTGCTTCAGACTCTGATTGAGAACCACAGGCGCCTCACAGGAAGTACACCCGCACACTATGTCCTCGAAAACTGGGAAGCCTCGCTACCGAAGTTTGTGAAGGTCATGCCGATCGATTACCGCCGCGTGCTGGAACAGATTGAGCGAGAACAGGAACAGGCAGCACGGACCCAGGAAGAGTTGGCCGCGGCGCAGCCCTAGATTAAACCTGCGACGAGAGCAGTGTTGGACTGCGGACGTTGGCGATGGCAGGTTAGAAGCACAGTGGATTGCAAAAGCGCGTGCGATCCTCTATCTTCTAGCCTCGATTGCCGCGATCGCTCCGGCGAGTTGGAACCAACGGCAAAAGTTTATCGGCTCATTGAATTGCGTGGCCAGCTTCCGATTCTACGAACTCACTGGAGATTGAATGGGTAAAGTAACGGGCTTCATGGAGATCAAGCGTGAGCTGGCGCCCCGTCGCCCGGTGGAAGAGCGCCTGCGAGACTGGTCCCAGGTTTATCACGATCCCGACGACAAGCTCGTCCGATCGCAAGGTGCGCGCTGCATGGATTGTGGCATTCCGTTTTGCCACACCGGATGCCCGTTAGGCAACATCATACCCGACTGGAACGACCTCGCTTACCACGACCGCTGGCAAGAAGCGATCGCCGTACTGCACAAGACGAACAACTTCCCGGAATTCACCGGGTGGGTTTGCCCTGCTCCCTGTGAAGCTTCTTGCGTACTGGGAATCAACGACAGTCCAGTGACGATCAAGCAGATCGAGCTGAGTGTCATCAGCCACGCGTTTCGCGAAGGGTGGATCAAGCCAGAGCCGCCAAAAGTGCGCACGGGGAAAAAGGTCGCTGTGATCGGTTCTGGTCCGGCAGGGCTTGCATGTGCAGCGCAGCTGAACAAAGTAGGCCATTCGGTAACCGTATTCGAGCGGGCCGACCGCATCGGAGGGTTGCTCACTTATGGCATCCCCGATTTCAAATTGGAAAAGTGGATCGTGAAGCGACGGCTCGATCTAATGGCTGAAGAGGGCGTTGTCTTCAAGACTAAGGCCAACGTTGGAGAGAACGTCTCTGTTGAAGAGCTACGCAGCGCCTTCGACGCTCTGGTGCTCGCTGGAGGAGCCACACAAGCGCGCGACTTGCAGGCGCCAGGGCGCGATCTGGATGGCATCCACTTTGCCATGGAATACCTTCCCCAGCAGAACCGGAGGGTGGCGGGCGAAACGATTACCGGAAAAGAGATCACTGCGAAGGACAAGCACGTGATTGTCCTGGGAGGCGGGGACACAGGATCCGACTGTCACGGCACGGCTCTTCGCCAGGGCGCACTTTCTGTGCGTTCCTGGGAGTTGCTTCCCAAGCCACCCGCAGAACGCACTGACTCGATGCCCTGGCCGTACTGGCCCATGATCTTGCGCACCTCAAGCTCGCATGAAGAGGGTGGCTCTCGCGATTGGAGTGTGAACACGAAGCACTTCTCAGGCGCCAATGGCAAAGTGCAGACGCTGCATGCAGTGCGCGTGGAGTTCGGCGCGCCTGAGGCTAGTGGCAGGCGGCCAATGTCCGAGGTTCCCGGCTCCGAGTTCGAAGTGAAAGCCGATCTCGTTCTGCTGGCTCTCGGCTTCCTTGGCCCGCAGAGGAGCGGCCTGATTGAGCAGCTTGGCCTGAAGCTCGATCCACGAGGCAACGTGTTCGCCGACCAGAACTACATGACCAGCATCCCCGGAGTCTTCAGCGCAGGCGACATGCGACGTGGCCAATCCCTCGTCGTGTGGGCAATCACCGAAGGCCGCCAGGCTGCCCGCTGCGTAGACACCTACCTTATGGGTTCTTCCGACCTGCCGCAATTGCCGTCCTGACACCGTCGGTCAGACTTCTAGACTGCCATAGTAGGCAATCGATCAAGATCAGGTTCTCGTTCGCAATCGACAGCTCCTAGAATTACTATGCTAAGTCTTGTCCCGATACTTTGGGTGGCGCACACATGGCGCAGTTTGTCATGTGTGCGTACGGTACGCATACATCGCAAAAAGCACGATGTATGCGCCACCCGAAGAGACTTAACAAAGTAATACTAGA
>VFZK01000104.1 GCA_016871215.1 Acidimicrobiia bacterium
CACCTAACACCGAGCATCGGAAATCCCCAGGGGAACTTGGTTCTGAAAATGAACCGGAGGTCGATCTATCTCCAACTAGATCAACACAGCTCTTCCCTATCCCAATTTATCTTGGACAGCAGTGCTGCGCGACGTAGCAGAAGTCGGTATCGGGGCCATGCCGCGACAGGGAGCAGTTACGCGGGGAGCCAGAGGCGAAACCGTGTCGGGCATGGTGATCATGCTCAAAGGCGAGAACGGCATGCAGGTGATTCAGCGGGTCAAAAGTCGATTGGCTGAGATGGCCAAGTCTCTTCCATCCGGTATTTCGGTCGTGCCGTTTTACGATCAGTCTACGGTCATCGACGGCACGATCCGGACCGTGCGAAACAACTTGTTGGAAGGAGGCGCACTGGTCATCGCTGTCCTGTTCCTTTTTCTGAGGAACGTGCCCGCAGCATTGATTGTGGCCTCGGTGATTCCACTATCCATGCTGATCGGGTTCATCGGGATGCGAACATTTGGCATTTCGGCCAACCTGATGAGCCTGGGGGCCATCGACTTCGGCCTGATCGTCGACGGGTCAGTGGTCATGATGGAGAACTTCGTACGCCGCCTGCAGCAGGATGCCCAAGAATTGGCTCCACGTCGGCAGATTCGCGATGCCGCCCACGAGGTGGCACGCCCCATCGTTTCTGGAATCGCGATCATCATTGCCGTCTATTTGCCCATTCTGAGTCTGCAGGGCTTAGAAGGACGTATGTTTCGCCCAATGGCCGTCACGGTTTGCTCGGCCTTGCTGGGGTCGTTGATTCTCGCACTAACGGTGGTGCCAGCAGCGGCGTCCCTTGTCTTTCGCAAGCCATTGCCCACTCACAATGAGCGCTGGTTCGCCGGCGCGCGTGACCTCTATGCCCACATCTTGAACTGGGCTCTTCTGAATCGTGTATTGGTGGTAGCGGGCGCTGCCGTCTTGGTCGGTACAGCCTTGGTCTCGCTACGCGCCATCGGGACCGAGTTCATGCCGCGGCTCGACGAAGGTTCGCTCCTAATCGAAACCCGCAAGTTGCCGAGCATCTCGTTGTCCGAATCGGTCGCGATCAGCACGGACATTGAGAGAATCATCCAAAGCTTTCCCGAGGTTGAAGACGTCGTCACCAAGATCGAAAGGCCCGATCTCGCCACAGAGGCCATGGGGATTTACCAAGGAGACGTCTATGTGCTGCTCAAGCCGCGGTCGCAGTGGCCTGTCAAACGAAGCAAAGAGCAGTTGGTTGAAGCCATGGCCCTCAAGCTGGGGAAATTTCCCGGCGTCACCTACAACTTCACTCAGCCTATGGCCATGCGCCTGGATGAAGTCGTCTCTGGAGTCAAAGCGGATCTGGCGGTGAAAGTATTCGGCGAAGATGAAAGGATCTTGAACGAAAAGGCCGACGAGGTTCTGCGAGTTCTTTCGCGAGTGCCAGGGGCGGCAGACACGCAAAAAGAAGTCTTGGCTGGAGCGGCTGAATGGCAAATTCAACTGAACCGCTCGGAGTTAGCTCGCTTTGGCCTGAACGTTGTTGATGTGCGCGACGTCGTTGAGAGCGCCGTGGGGGGCGCTGGGTAACTGAGGTGATCGAAGGCCAAAAGCGATTTGCTGTCGTGTTGCGACTGCCGGAGGCGTTGCGTCGTGACCGTCAGGCGCTTGGTGAGCTTCAGTTGCGAGCCCCGAACGGAGAATTGGTCTTGTTGACCCAAGTCGCAGAAGTGCAACAAGTGCAGTCTCCAGAGATTGTCAACCGGGAAAACGGTCAACGTCGCATGGTGGTGCAAGCGAATGTGCGCGGCCGTGACCTCGGAAGTTTTGTCTCGGAAGCTCGGCGTGAGATCGAAGCCCAAGTGACGCTGCCACCTGGCTACTACTTTCGCTGGGGTGGCCAGTTCGAAAATCAGCAGAGCGCCATGACGCGCCTGGCACTCGTTGTGCCCATAGCCATCGTCATCATTTTCGGCTTGCTATTTGCAACCTTTGATTCAGTGAGGCAGGCCCTGCTCATCTTGCTGAACGTTCCCTTTGCGAGCGTTGGTGGGATTGCCGCACTTTGGGTGAGGGGCATGAATCTGAGTTTGTCCGCCGGGGTTGGCTTCGTTGCTCTCTTTGGAGTGGCAGTGCTGAATGGCGTCGTCATGGTTTCCTCGATCAAACAGTTTCTCCGCGAGGGCTGGACGATGGAAGAAGCCATCAAGCGAGGAGCACTCACCCGGCTCAGACCCGTCCTCATGACTGCGTTGGTCGCCAGCCTTGGATTCGTGCCTATGGCCCTGGCCACGTCAGCCGGAGCTGAAATTCAACGGCCTTTGGCCACCGTTGTGATTGGAGGGTTGCTGACTTCGACGGTCCTGACGCTGATTGTCGTGCCCTCGCTTTTCCCACTCTGCTGCGAAGAGCCGGACGAAGCCTGAATTATCCTCTCGAAGCACTGCGGGCAGTTCCTTCGCTAGACCTTCATTAGCCGACGTGAATTCGGGGTCGATCGAGCGGGTTTGCAACAGATTTTCGCAACACCTCACGAGTGACCGGCGCGGTGTCACCTTCTCCGAGCGCCAAATACCTCAAGACATAGGCAATGGGATTACCCTCGGTCCAGCCGAAGTAGGCGTGCGGCAGAGTTCCCGTCGTGTCTCTCAGGTGCAATAAGAGAGCTGCAATCGCGTTTGGCACCGCCGGGCTCTTGCACCTCAAGATATTGTGCCTTCCGACTTTGACGCCACGAACCAGCAGCTCGTCGCTGAAGTCAGAGGCATCGGCCTGTGATACCTCCAGGAAGATGACCGGTTTGCCGTTGTCCAGGCTGTGGTCTTCGCGGGCCTGTCTTTCTTTCTTGTCGTATTCCTCGACCGTTCGCTTGTCAGGACGGTGTGCGATAATCCGCACCGCTTCGCTCTTTTCCTTGATCGCGTCCACCATCGCCTGCGCACTTTGCGTCAGCGCGACGCCCTGAATTCGCAACTCCGTTGAACGCATGACGCGAGAGAGCAGCGACGTAGCCACAATGGAGGCGACGAAGACGAAAGCGATCTTGATGCCCTCGGGCCGTTCGAAGATATTCAGGATCGTCGTGTAGATGAAAATGAGCGCCATTGGCAGATAACGCCACCGCTGGCGCGTGTGCCAAGTAGCGATCGTGACGGCTACCGCCGCGGACGACATCAGAAACAGGACACCCGTCGCGTAGGCCCCGCTTTGGGCGTCGACGTTGGCGTCGAAGAGAATCGTCACGGCAAACGTGATGACAGCGAACACAAGCACCAGGGGCCGGCGCGCTCTCGCCCAGTCTGGCGCCATTCCATACGGCGGCAGATAACGCGGGACGAGATTCAAGAGCCCGGCCATGGCCGACGCGCCGGCGAACCAGAGAATGCAAATGGTCGAGATGTCATACAGGGTGCCGAAGCCATGGCCGAGGTACCGATGGGCGAGATAGGCAAGTGCGCGTCCGTTCGCTTCGCCGCCCGACACAAAAGCCTTTGCCGGAATCAGGAGCGTCGTCGCAATACTGCTGGCCATCAGAGCAACACTCATGATGAGAGCTGCCGTCACCAATAGCTTCTGCGTATTTCGAATTCTCCCGAGCGGATGACGAACAGTATCCCCTGGAGCGCCTTTCACGTGCGTCATCACCGCCACGCCGGTTTCAAAGCCCGAAAGTCCCAGCGCCAGCTTCGGAAACAAGATGAGCGCGATTCCGAGAATCATCCAAGGGTTCGAATGCTCTGCCAGCAGAGCCCTCTCCCAGCTGAACCAGACCTCAGGATGAATCCAAACGTGGTAGAAACTCACGATCAGTACAACGGCATTCAGCGAAAGATAGGCGCCGACGAAAAGCACCGCGAGCCAGAGAACTTCCTTGAAGCCCTTCAGGAAAATGCCGCCAAGCAACCCGAGCAGCAACAGCGTCGCTGGCACAGGATGCCGCAGCGCGGGAGGCACGAAGGGGTTGTGCAGGATATGCGCCGTCGCGTCGGCCGCCGATAACGTGATGGTAATGACGAAATCGGTCAAGGCGAATCCAAGCAGGATCAGGACAAACACCTTGCCTCGCCAGCGGGGCAGCAATTCTGCGAGCATGACAATGCTGCCTTGGCCGTGGGGGCTCCGGGCTGCAACCTGCCGGTAGATCGGCAAGGCGACAAAGAGCGTGACAAGGACGAGAACGAAGGTCGCGATCGGTGAGATCTGTCCAGCCATCAGGAAGGCGATGCCTGGCTGATAACCAAGGGTAGAAAAGTAGTCGACACCGGTCAGGCACATAAGCCGCCACCAGGTGTCGGTTTGTTGCGAGGTTTCCTCTACCCGCTCGGCAGGACCGTCTGCCTCAAGCAGCCATTCGCGGAGGGATCCAGCCGGATTCTTCGCCCCGTCTGCAGCGTTGTCAGAAGGCGGCGATGAGGGACCCTCCGCAGACGATTCGTTGGACATGAGGCGCATGATACGCCAACCACATCAATTGTCCAGAGTACGCAGCATGGGCAAGATGCCCATGCCTCGTGGCGCGGGCCTCACGCCAGTGTCTGGAAGCACCGGAGCGCCTCCTTCAACGGGTGAATCGTGCCCTCCTGCAAGCCCAAATCTTTCCTGGTCGCGAAAGCAAGCAGGTTCCTGCCAATGACGCTCAGTCCTCTTCGTAGTGGTATCCCACTTCGCCGTGGTCTGTGAAATCCAGCCCCTGGACTTCTTTTTCCACGCTGGGGCGCAGACCGACTACGGCTTTGACGATGAGCGTCAAAACAATCGTTCCGACGATTGCCAACACCATCGTCAACACAATTGCCTTCAGCTGCTCCAGCCACAGACTATGCCCAACAATGTCCTTCAGATTGGTGCTGAGGTTCCCATTCACCTCAGCAGTCGCCAGAATGCCCGTTATGAATGCTCCCAGCGTGCCCCCGACCCCATGGACGCCGAAGGTGTCGAGCGAGTCGTCGTACTTCAGCATGTTCTTGAGTTTGGTACAAGCCAGGTAAGGCACAACGCCCGCCAAAATGCCAATGATCACGGCGCCGGTCGCAGTGACAAACCCTGCCGCTGGGGTAATGACGACCAATCCCGCCACAATACCTGAGCAGAATCCCAAGACCGTCGGTTTGCCGCGACTCATCCACTCGAGCGCCGGCCAGGTAAATCCAGCCACTGCCGCCGAGAGTGTGGTTGCCATAAATGCGTTGGCCGCAATGCCGTCTGCCGCAACAGCGCTGCCGGCGTTGAAGCCGTACCAGCCTGCCCAGAGCATGCCGGTACCCGTAGTGAGCGGATTACTTAGCAACAGAAAAGTTGCGCGCTAATCCAGCAGCAGATGGTCGGGACAAGGTAGCTGTCGGAGAAGAAGAATCGATGGTTAGGTTACATAATCAGGGTAAGCGGGAATGCCCATCTGCGGAATATCCAGGCCCTGCAGCTCAACTTCCTCCGAGACCCGGGTTCCGATCAGGGCGCCAATGAGCGCCCAGTTCTGCACGACACTGACACTGACTCAGTGCTGCAATCTCCCGCGCGGCGGAGATTTAGTCCTTTCCGCCGCATCAGGAGAGAGCTGAGATAACACAACAACAATCAGACTACCGGCCGGTCTCCTTGGCGACCGATAGACTGCCGAGCGGCTGTGTACTCGACATCATATGCGCGACTCCGAGATGGTCGTAGTCCCCGTGATGACAAAGTCTGGGTATGCCCTGTTGCCGTGTTCGCCGACGTCCAAACCTTCCATCTCCTCATCAACCGAGACCCGAATCCCCATTGTCAGTTTGAGCAAGTACCAAAAGACCATACTGGCGGTGAACGCGAAGAGGCCGACCCAGAAAACGCCCTTTAGCTGAACCATAAACTGTTGGCTGCGAGTCAGTCCAGTAGCTAGGGCGGCAATGTCGGTGGAGACTTGATTGTCGTAAAACAACCCAAGCGCCAGAGTTCCCCAGATTCCATTGACCAGGTGAACACTGAGGGCACCCACCGGATCGTCGAGTTTGAGCCTGTCAAACATCAGCACAGCGAGCACAACCAGAGCTCCGCCAAACAGCCCGATGATCGCCCCTGAACCAATGCTGACGAACGCGCAGGGCGCGGTGATCGCAACAAGACCGGCCAGACAGCCATTCAGAATCATCGACAGGTCCGGTTTCTTCAACAGAATCCAAGCCGTCAACAAAGCGCCCAGAGCACCGGTCGCGGCCGCCATATTGGTGTTCACCAGAATGTGAGCAATAGCAGTCCCGTTGCCTGCCGACATTGTGGACCCTGGATTGAATCCGAACCAACCCAACCACAGCACCAGAACACCAAGGGCAGCCGAGGTCATGCTGTGGCCCGGAATAGCATTTATCTTGCCATCCTTACCGTACTTTCCCAAGCGCGGGCCCAGCGCGATGACTCCCGCCAAAGCGGCCCAACCTCCCACCGAGTGCACCACACTCGAGCCAGCGAAATCGCGGAAGTTGTTGGAACCGAGGAAACCGCCGCCCCAGATCCAGTGACCAGTCACCGGATAGATGAACGCAACCAGCAAGAAGCTGAAAATGAGAAACGCGCCAAACTTGATGCGTTCGGCAACGGCTCCAGAAACGATAGTCGCCGCGGTTCCAGCAAATACCAGTTGGAAGAAAAACTTTGCCCAGAGAGGAACCGGAGTCCAGTTGATAGCGCTGTACACCCCTTCATATTTGACAGTCGAAAACGGATTCATTGCAGCATAAGCCTCTCCTAGAGCCGGTGAATTGTCGGTCCCGGAAACCAGCCACAGCCCATTGAGCCCGATGAATCCGTTACCATCACCAAACATCAATCCCCACCCAAGCACCCAGAACGAGATCGTGGATGCTGCAAACACAATGAAGTTCTTGGCGAGAATATTGGTACAGTTCTTCGCCTGGCAAAGTCCGCTTTCAACCAAAGCAAATCCGGCATTCATCCAGAACACCAGCATGGCCGTCACCAGCACCCACACGGTGTCGATACCGATCCGCATGGCACTGCTGTTATCCACTATGGCTTTCATCGGATCCGCAGGCGCCGCATTCTGCGCGAACATCGGTCGCGTGACCATGAACGCCATCAGCACCATAAAGAAAGCCGCCCATCCTAGGCGGGTTGATTCTTTCTGCAGGCTCTTCATAGTTATGTCAGTCTCCTTAGTTGAAATGTGGTGGCCTACCTTCCGGCAGACTCGCGAAATACAGGCAAGATCGCCGGACCGTCTTGCCTTTGGGACATGGAAACAGCGCCGACTCTGGCCAGCCGGCACAATCTCTAAATTGCTTGCGCTCCAACTTCACCGGTCCGGATGCGGATCACTTCTTCCACCGAAAAGACAAAAATCTTCCCATCGCCAAACTTACCTGTTTTCGCTGCCTTGGACACAGCCTCGACGGCTTGTTGAAGTGTTTCGTTGGGGATGATGACTTCGATCTTCACCTTGGGCAGAAAGTCCACTGTGTATTCGCTGCCGCGATAGTGCTCGGTATGCCCCTTCTGGCGGCCCACGCCTCGAACTTCAGACACCGTCATACCCAGCACGCCCAAGGCTTCCAAAGCGCCCTTCACTTCCTCCAGCTTGTGAGGCCTCACAATGCATTCTAGCTTTTTCATGATTGACCGCTCTCCTTGTTGATTTGAAGACCTGAAACCTCCAACCCAGCCTAAGAGCGCGGGAAGCCACCCCAGATAACCTGAATCGGATCCCTTCCCGCACGAGACTCAGAAGCCCATCACGTCGGCCCGCAACCGGTCTTCGATCTCCTGGATCTGAGCGAGATCGGCCAGCTTCTCCCCGTTGGCCTTGCGCACATAGAAGACATCAAAGGCATGTGACTTCTCGGTTGCCAGCTTGGCAAAAACAATCTTGAGATTGAACCCCGCCAGCGTCCTGGCGATTTGGTAGCCAAGCCCGATTCGGTCACTTGCCTGAACCTCAATGACTGTGGCGGTTGGCGAAACCCCGTTGTCAATACGAACGCGAGGTTGGAAGGAAACGTGAGCGCCACCCGCAGCTCGCTGAGGCTTGAAATGAGCCTTTCGATACTCCTCGAGGTCGACTTGGCCGGCAATAACCTTTTTCAGCAATTTTTCCACTCGCGGGTGGTCTTCGTGTTGCAGCCGATGACTGCCAGCAAGGCTGCCGACCTGAAACACGTCGAAGACGATGCCGTCTGTCCGAGTGTTCAGCTGGGCGCTGAGGATATTCAGGTTAAAGGTTGAAAGCCCCCCTGCGATTTGTGCGAACAGACCAGGACGGTCACGTGTGACCAGAATCAGATCGCTATACCCCTGTTCCGGGTGATCCACCCATTCGAAGACGACGTCCGCTCCTTCCAACTTTCTGGACAGCCGCAGCTGCTCAACGATCTGTGAAACCGGCGTGCAGAGCAGATAGGACTCGGGCAGTTGCTGGAAGTGGCTTTCCAGGGTCTCTGGGCTCATTTCTCCCTTCACAGCTTCAGAAACCTGCTTCCGGACTTGAGCGGCATCAGCATGACTCGCTGCGGAACCCGATTCAGCGAACATGAGCCGGTCAGATGCCCGGTGATAGAGCTCCCAAAGCATGTGATCCTTCCAGTCGGTCCAGACGCCGGGAGCAACGGCCTGGGCATCGACATAAGTCAGCAGCAACAGCATGTTCAGCACATCGAGCCGGTCGACCACTTTCACGAATTCTTCGATCGTGTTCGGGTCGTCCAGGTTTCGGCGCTGCGAGATGTGCCCCATCAACAGGTGGTGGCGCACCAAGGTCTGAACCTTTTCTCCCTCATCCGGATCGAAACCCAACCGGTCGAGCGCCTTTGCTACGAGAGCGGCGCCCTTGGCCGAGTGGCCACCGCCTAGTCCTTTGCCCGTGTCGTGCATCAGAACCGCGAAGTAAAGCGTGGAGGAATCGTGAATTTCGTTCAGCACCTTGCAGTACGGCGCGTGTTTCGCGTTCGTGCCGGCAGCCACGGCATCCAGCACATCCAGCGCTCGCAGCGTGTGTTCGTCGGTCGTGTATTTGTGGTAGAGATCGTGTTGGACCTGGCACGTGAGCCGACCAAACTCCGGCAGGACACGCCCAAAAAACCCCAGCGCGTGCATTTTCCGGATAACCGAGGCTGCCCTGCCCTTGCTACGCAAGATGGCGCGGAAATCTCCCCCCATCGAAGGCGTCGCGAAAGCGCTTCGGGGAAAGCATGGGCTGTTTTGGCGAATGGCAGCCTGGGTGGCGCCGTCCAGCAACACGGCGCCTGCCTGGCCGTATCGGAAAGCACGCATCCACTGTTCGGGAGTTGTCTCGGCAGAGGCAGGCAAGACTCGGAACAGCTTGGGCGCTGCCTTCCCTGGGGTCAGGAGCACAAGGCGGGGAGACAGCCAGGCTGGGCGGCTGGGCTTGGCCGCTTGGTGAAGACGCGACGCCAACGCGTCAAGCACGCGTGCAATGCGTCGAACCTCGAGATAGTACCGATGCAGAAGCGCTTCCGCTTCCTTCTGCAAACTTCCTTTCCTGACCGGCAAAATCCTGGCAACCGCGGCCAGAACGCCGTGCGACAGCACATCGGTCTTGCGGTTGCTGTGGAAGTGCAGTTCATTGCGAAGCCTTTGAAGAAACTCGTACGACTGGCAAGCTCGCGTCCACTCGGCTGAAGTCACCTCATGTTGGTGCAGCACCTGCTCGAGGGTCTGCCCAGGGAAGAAAGCCTTGGCAATCCAGCCGATGTAATGGAAATCGCGAAGGCCACCCTTGGCTTCCTTGACATCGGGCTCCTGAATGAAAGCCGTCCCCCCCTGGTTCAAGTGGCGCTCTTCGATGCTCCGGAGCATCTTGATCCCGATCGATTTTCGGTTTCGTTTGATCGCTTGGCGAAGCTTCTCTTCGAACTCCCCATGAAGCTCAGGGCTGCCGGTGATTAGCCGCGCATCCAACATTGAATTGAGAGACACTAAATCGTCACTCCCAATCTGCAGAGCTTCCTTGACGGTCCTCACGCTGTGGCCGACTTGGAGTCCCATGTCCCAGAGCAGGCAGAGCATCGTCTGAATCTGCCGGGTCTCCTGTTGCGACCTGCGGGTCACGACAAGAAACATCAAGTCCACGTCCGAAAAAGGCGCAAGTTCCCCACGACCGTACCCGCCGATCGCGAGGATCGCAATCCGGCTGTGCCACGGATCGCCTTTCTCCAGGCTCTCCGCGTACATCTCCCGAAGCAAATGGTCCAGCAACTGGCTGCGGTGACGCACGACTTCACCGCCACCCAGGCCGGCCCGATGCTTCATCTTGAGCCGCCTGAGTGCCCCCCGATGGAGCCGCTGTCCATACTCCAAAAAGGATTCCCCATTTTTGCGAGATTCGGGAACGTAGGAAGCACCCGAGGGGCTAACGGCCGGCAGGTCTGCCACGACTCCGGACCTGGACGGCAGAGCACATACGATCTTTGATCTGACTGCTGAAACATCCATCGGATAGGCTTGGGCCATCACTAGTGTCCGGTCATAAGTCGAACAGGTACAATTGCTTGCCCATTCACGTCTGATGAGGTTTTAGTCGATGGCTGACGACACCAGTAAAATTGTGGTTTTTGCAATCTACTTTTCACCGTCGACCGGCGCATTGTGTAACCAGACAAATTGAGCGTTTTCTCACTTGACGCATATAAAATGCTCTCAACGCCTGTGACGACGCTGGTCTTGTCCATAAGCTAGAGTTATGGACCGCCGCAGCCCATAAAAATGCTTCACGCGCTACCGAAAAACCATTGAAATCGGTAACAGCTCAAAAATCCAATTACTGCTTTCTCCTGATTGCCTTGGCAGAATTCTCACGATCAACAACCGGACAGCAGTGTTGGGCCATATCAAACCGTTCTACCTGACACGACAAGCAAAACGATGGCGCGGCGCGGACAGCCGCAGGAACACACGCCCGCGCTGATGCCGAGACCCATTGGTTCTGAACTGCGATCTACTCCTTGCCTATCCCAAACGAATACACCAAGCCGACTAGAAAAACGTTCTGCCGATTCGAGAACATACCGGCCCGATTTTTGAAGACTTTCTGATCCGAGAAGTCGTACCGGTATTCGAGCTTCGTACTGAAGTTCGGCCTCAATCGATACTCGTTGGTAAGCGTGAGGGTCTTGAGGCCTTGGCGAACGCCGGTCGCGAAGCCAGTGTTGTCGTACAAATACTCGAAACGCGGTGCGAAGGCGACCTTTCCGTCAGAGCGGCTGAACCGAATCGAACTGGCGATCCCTCGCCAGTTAGCGTTGGGATCGGAAGAGACGAGAGGCCGGTTCGCTCCGATGTCGTAGTTAAACCTCAAAGCCACGTTCTTGTTCACCGTAGCATTGATGACGCCATCGTACAGGTGGCGCCAACCGGTATTCGAAATACCGTTCTCAGGACCGCCCAGGTAGTTCTGGATAATCTGGAACTTCGAGCTCGGGGTCAAAGTCAGCGCAAAGCCCACGCTCTTACCCGTGTTCTGATCGAACGAGTTGTTCCAGCCGTTGACGAGGAACAATCCGAGGCCGACCTTGTCGGACGCGGCATAGCTCATGCGCACACCGGTATGATAGTAAGGCTGCGCGTACGAAAACATAATACCCTGCTGGTAGTTCCAGTTGTCGATCGTGTCAAAAACCTCCGCTCCAATGAAGGTCGTAAACTTCCCGACATCGAACGTCAACCCATTGCCAACCGGTGCGGTGTAGCTGGCATAGGCATTCAAGATATTCCGTTGTAGCGAGTCGCGCGAGCGGCCATCGACCGGAAGCTCAAAAGGAATTTTGAAAGAGTCTGCCAGCGGCCCATAAATCAGATCAAGGCGGTATCCAAGCGAACCCGGACCGTTCGTGGGTCGATTGAAGCTGAGCTTGGCTGCGCTGAACTGAAAGCTGTTGTGATTGAAGTTCATGCCGCGAAAGCTGACAGACTGGTCAGCAGGCCGATTGGCGTTGTAGCCATAGTAAGCGTCCACATAACCGCTCACCTGGGTTGACTTGAAAAAGTTCAGCGTTGGCGCCGCCTCCGCCTGCTGCTTCTTGATCTCGTCGATGTCTTTCTTCATCTCCGCCACACTCGGCTCAGCTGACGCGCCAGCCGCGGGGGCCACAGCTACGGCTGCCGTGGGCGCCCCCGCTTTGGCTTCGAGCTCAGCGATGCGTGCTTCCAGCTTTTTGATGGTTTCCATCAGTTGGGCGGTACTCACCGTCTGTGCCAGCAAACCTTGTGGCAAAAGAAGGCTCAAACACAACAGCAGGCAAGCAAATTGTCTAGCGAGCGCAACGCTCATACAGTCCCTCCATCGAAGTTGCGGAGTTCGGCAAACTCCAACCGTTCTCCAAGAATTGAGTCCATCCAGGTAGCCTGGAGTGGAAAAAAAAAGACGTCCACTGGCGGGAGGTACTGTCCGCTGCCAATGGACGTCTCTGTCCAAACCCGGAATCGGCCCGGGCCTTAAAGTCCGTTATGTATGCCGCTAGCGCACGCGCGATACAGCTCTGTATCGCACTTGCCGCACAGTCTAGTTACAAACGCCACAGGGTCAAGATCAATTATTTTATGACTCGCATAAACGTTTCTTATCCACAAGAAACAGCTCCCGTTTGTTTCAGTGCAGACATGGCCTGGTCGAGGATCTTAACCGCTTCATCGATCTCGCTCTTCGAGCAAGTGAGTGGCGGCCCCAGCCGGATGACATGCCCCCACAGCCCGCCCTTGCCGATCAGCAACCCAGCGTCACGCGTCTTTTCGAACACCGCCGCCACGGCTTGCGGGTTAGGCGAGCGATCTGGGTAGATCAGCTCCAGCGACTGCATGAGCCCCAGGCCTCGAACGTCGCCGATGACTGGATATTTGTCCTTGAGTTCCTCGAGCTTGTTGCGAAAATATCCACCGGTTTCCTTCGCATTCTGGATCAACTGTTTTTCCTCGACATAGCGGATCACCGCCAGCGCGGCAGCCGCTGTTACCGGATTGCCGCCGAAGGTCGAGAAGGTGAGCGGCTTGTAACTGGCCGCAACTTCGGCAGTCGCGATCGTCGCGCCAATGGGAACCCCATTCGCCATTCCCTTGGCAAAAGTCATGATGTCGGGCGCTACGTCCCAGTAGCTGATGCCAAACATCGCTTCGCCAGTCCGTCCCCAACCGGTTTGCACCTCATCGATAATCAACAGGCCGCCGTACCTCTTGACGATATCGCGAACAACCTTGAAATACTCCTTCGGCGGGGTAATGAAGCCGCCCACGCCTTGTATCGGCTCGGCTAAGAACGCTGCGATCGTCCCTGACGTTGCCGTCTGGATGAGCTCTTCCACGTCGGTCGCGCAACGCAGTTCGCACGAGGGATAACTCAGTCCAAACGGGCAGCGATAGCAGTAGGGCGCAGCCGCATGAACGACTCCTGGAACCGAAGCGGGCAGAACCTTCCACGAAGAATGCCCGGTCACACCCATCATGGCCTGCGACCTGCCGCTGTAGCCGTGCCGCAAGGCCACCACTTCTTGAGCGCCGGTGTGGAGCTTGGCTGCCACCAACGCCGTTTCATCCGCTTCGGTGCCGCTGTTGGTGAAGTAACTCTGCTGCAAGCGGCCGGGCGTGATCTCCGCCAGCTTTTCGGCGAGTTCCACTAGCGGCTGATTGATGTAGAGCGTGGAGGTATGCTGCACCTTCTTCATCTGAGTCGCGATCGCTGCATTGATCTCGGGATCGCAATGGCCGATGCTCACTGTCAGCACGCCGCCGAAGAAATCCAGATAAGAACGGCCTTCGACGTCCCAGACCCGCATGCCCTCGGCACGTTCTACGACCAATGGTTCTCTGTAGTACGTATTGGCGCAGGGCCAAATGTAACGTTCTTTCTTGGAGACGATCTCACTTCGAGGTTGGGCATCCACGCACATGCTCCTTGTAAAGTTTCTGAGCGCATCTGACGGCCGCGGCGACCTGGTAGCTTTAGCGTGCTTCACTGCAAACTTCGGGGATCCTAAGCCGCCCGCCCCCCAGATTTATACTCCACACCTCGCCCCGGCAGGCAAGGATTTCGACGGGACCCACCCTTTTTTACGATAGTCGGCTTCTACGGCGAGGCCCCTGGCACTCAACGGCGCTGGGTACAGGCTCAGGGTACCATTAGAGTCTCGTCAGTCCTTAGGTCGAGGCCGGCGCTTGCCAACGCGCGGGTTACCAATTTGGCCCGAGCAGCTGGTCAGTAGCCCAACTGTAGTGAAGGGCTCACGACTTTGACGAGCCCCAGGTCTCAACCGGGTGTGCGACATAAAAGTTACAGTTGGCGGGTTTTCTTTTTTTGTGTCATATTTCTGAGCGTGTACTAACGCTCAGAAGGAGGCACAGATGTCTGCCTCGCTTTCGGATTTGGAGATCAAACG
>VFZK01000105.1 GCA_016871215.1 Acidimicrobiia bacterium
CGACCAGTTCCAGTTGGCTCAATCTGGTGGAACGCTGGTTTGCCGAATTGACGTCCAAACGAATCCGCCGTGGTTCATTCCGCAGTGTCCCCGACTTGATCAAGGCGATGGAGGAGTTTTTACAGGTGTGGAATGAAAAGCCGAAACCCTTTGTTTGGACAGCCACGGTCGAATCCATCGGGGCAAAACTCTCGCGGTGTCGTCAGACTCTTGAGCAAATTCAGCCCGGTTGTACTCAACCCAGAACCAGAAAACCTCAAAACCAACTGTCCATCTAATTCTTGGACACTACACTAGGTTCTAATGCTCACTCGGTTGCTGGAATCATGAAAGCAAAGTGGGATAGAGAGCATCTTGAAAGAGCGGAGCAGCAGCTACTTTTCTTGCAGCAGCAGGCAGAGTCGATTCGGTGCGAGGTGAGACGTCGTGGCGGCCAAGAATTCCCGCTTCAAATTCCCGGGCTAACACTGCAAGCAAGGCCGCTTTCAGCTTGTCAGGAGTTTCAAATTCAAAGATGACCGTGCCTTCTTCTTGCGAAGACCATACCCTATCAGTGGTTCGAGTTGAGCTTGAGGGCATCTCGCGAATCCAACTTTGCGTTTGGTGCGTTCCACTTTAGCTCCAAACAGCCAGCCTTCGCGGTCAAACGGCTCGCGCACCAGCCGCGCTACCATCGGTGTGATCATTGGCTGTAAGGGGCTACGAAAAACGGTCAACCCCACGCCCGCGGCACAATCGAAAACACCGGTCGTCCCAGCCCGTAGCGCAGATCCCGCGTCTTGTGCGGGTCTGTGGCCGTGAAGCCTGCTGCGCCGATCCACGCTACGAATCTCCCAACGGTTTCCAGATTGTGGCCTCGCTCACGTGGCTGTTGAGCTCCGTGGACCAACCGCTTCCCACGGTGAGCACACGCCCGTCCTTGAGCAGCACCGAACTCGTATGGCCTCCGCCTTTGCCGCGCCAGCCTAACAAGCCGAGCATGTAGAGTGTGCGACTCCAGGTTTTCCCTTGGTCACGGCTAACCATCGCCCGCGCACTGTCGGGCCTGTTCTTTTGCATGTAGGTGAGCACGAGCGCTCCATCCGGCATCTCAACCAAGTCGGCAGGACACTCAAAGTAGCGGGTTACGGTCCAGGGGCGGCTCCACGTGTAGCCGTTGTCGTCTGAAACAGACAACGATGTATTCTTCAAAAACGTGTTCCGATAGGAGTTCTGCTCATCAGCCAGAACCAGTTCGTAAGGGCTGGGACTTCCTTGATCTCGGATGGCGGCTAGGAGCCGGCCTGACCGCAGCCTCAAGATGTTAGTCTCGCATCCCAAGCCGATATAGCTGAAGTCTCCCCAAGTCTTGCCTCCATCCCGGCTTCGAAAAACGCCGTCCTGCTCGGATGCCATCAGTTTGCTGTGGAACAAGTTCCCGCAAGTCATTAAAACAGTACCGTCGGGCAATTGGTTAATGCGCATGCAATTGCCGGCGCCCATGAAATCGAACGGGCTGGGGTCGATGCGAATTGCGTCGCTCCAGGTTTCCCCTCCATCTTCGGAGCGGAAAACATCCACGCGCCGCTCCGCGCCTACGCTGCTGGCAGCCAGCATCGTGCCATCGCGCAGAAGCCCGAAGGATTGGATGCCTCCTTGCGGCGTTCGACCGATGAGCTCCCAGTGGCGTCCTTGGTCAGAGGAACGATAGATCGATCCTTGAACGGAGGCTGCGACCGGGTTGCCTTGGGGATCGAGACACACCGTTGGATTGGAGCCAGGCCCGACAATGGCGTGTTCTCCATGGATCCGCTCGAAGACCAGGATCTCATCCTGGTGGAAGTAGTCGCCACCTTCGTTCAAGTGTTCGGGATTCAACCAACGCCGCCCATTGTCCAGGTAACCCTGAGCGTTTGGCTTGGCGATGGCCGTCATGCCCACTGGAACACCCAGAGGCGGCTTTTTCATGCCGTCGAGAGACCAACGAACCGACAGAATCGCCTTACCCTTTTCTCCCGGAACCCTGTTCTTTTGGTACCAGGCCGAGACACCCGGATAGACAAACATCTCCTGCGTGAGAACCAGCGAGCCGCGGGTATAGAGGGTCAGCACTGTGTTGTCCTGCAGGGCTACGGAGCTGGTCCGCCACCCCGGGGCCGTACGGAACAACGCGCCGCTGTACCATTCTGCCCGGATGGTGGAGAACCCCAGGATGTATACACGGCGGCCCCAGGTTTTACCGCCGTCCCGGCTGAGGATCGCCCGGGCCCCGAACGGAGAGTTCTGCTGCCCATAAACCAGCACGACCGAGCCGTCTGAAAGCTGAAGCAAATCTGCGGGCGCTTCCTTGAAACGCGTCACGCATTGGAACTCCCGCCACGTCCTGCCGTCGTCGCTGGAACGTGCCACCACGACATTGTTGAACAGCTCGTCCCGTTCGAGTCCTTTGCCTGGATCCCCAGGCTTGCGGGTTCCCTGATAAGTGATGGCGGCCAGCAATTCGCCCGATTTGAGTTGCAGCAAATTGGCCCCCGCACAGCGAGGCCCGAGGGTAGCGCGCCGGCTCCATGTTTTGCCCTCGTCGCTGGAACTGTAAAGCAGACCCTCGGCATCTCCTGTACCGTCACTCTTCCACGCTGACGCCGCCAGAAGCAGTGTGCCATCGGCAAGGGCGACGATACGAACTCCCCCAGCCTCAAGCTTCGAGAAACCGGCTGCCACCAGTTCGCCCGCCGGCCGCCAGGTTTGTCCGCCATCTTCCGATCGGGCCGTCAGCAGCCGTCCACCGTCGCCATGCGCAATCACGAGCCTTCGACTCTTCAGCACTCCCAGCGCTTGTGCATCCGTTACCGGCCGTCGCCCGACGACGATCTCCGGAGCTGGGTCGTACGACTTGCCGTCGTCGCTGGAGGTGAAGAGCCTGCCGGTGCCGCTCATTAGATAGATCTGCCCCGCTCGATCCCGGCAGACAACAGGTGCGGAGTTGTCTTGCGACACGGCCACGCGACGTTCGGCGCGAAGCCGCTCCCACCCAAGGATCTCGTCGTCTAGACAGTCTCCGCCCGCCTGCAGCATCCTGCTATCGACTACCGAAACCAGTGGTGCTCCGGAACCTTGTGCCGCGATCGCATTCAGACGGTGCACGATACCCGCACCAATCACGGCTTGAATAAAGTCTCGTCTGTGCAACGCCAACCTCCTTTGGGCAAATCACCCTCAAGACTGCAACTCTATTGGGCACAGATCCCACGCTGTGTGAAAGCAAAACTAGCGATTCGCAATGCCATAGGTAGCGAAAGGTAACTAACGCAAAGAATCAATGACGACATGATCGAGGACTCTGGCCTCGAAGCGCTATCAGTCCGTTTATACTGGGGGTCGCAGCGCAACTCCCGCTGCCGGCCGCTTCCTCGTGTGTCGCGCGCCCCCAGCTTCACTTCCTGGAAACGACAAACTCCTGCGCGATCACCGCCAGCCGGGGCTGTCCCCACGGGTCAGGCCTGTCATAGCGAGAGTAGGCATACATGAAGCGGTCTGGCCCGGTGGCAACGAAGTTCCCGTTGTTGTCCGTGTTCTCTCCTTCCATTCCTTTGGTGGGCCGGTCCACGGTCACGTCGTTTCCCCACCGTTCTCCCTTTCCGTCCGCGCTAAACATCAGGAACGCGCCGGGTCTCCCGTAGGCTCGCACCGCGATCCCATTCTCGAGCATCAACCCATTCAGAGTCCCGCCACTGCACGGCCGGATGGGCATGGGCTCCGACCACGTCTTCCCTTCGTCGGTAGAGCGTCGCATGATCACCGGCCCACCTCCGGACCAGTAGATACCTGTCGTCCGGTACAGGGCGATCCAGGCGCCCCCTGAGAACCGGGGTTCCAGGTGCCCGCGTACGCTGTCGAAGAACGTCTGGTAAGTGAACCGTGGCACGCCGCCGGTGTATTTCCAGGTGCGTCCCTGGTCAAAGCTGCGCAGAATGTAGTTCTCCGTGCTCGAATCCATCGTGCCGTCGGGCCGAAGATCGGACACCGGGCGTACGGAATCGGAGGCATCCGGAGCAATCACCAGGGAACCGTCTTTGAGCTGCATCAACCCGGAGGGGACGAGCCCCGCCATACGCCGGACCAGGCGAGTCCTCTCGCCCTCCTTGATGCCAACCACCTGGCTTAGCAGCAGCGTGTCCGGGTCCCAGAAAGCCTTCCCTTCCGTCCACTTCTCTTCCCCCGGTTTGCGAGTTAACATCGGAATCTCTTGTTTGTCTCGAGGCAGATCGCCGAGCCGGTAGTAATTGCCGGAGTAAGGCTTGACTTGAGGATCCCCCAGGTCGAAATCCATGAATCTTCTCTGGTAGCGGATCTCTTCCCCGTCCGCCAGCCGGAAAGCGATTTCGGAGCGCGGCCGCTCTTCATACCCCGCGCTGAAGTTCTCCATGCTTTCAGGCTGATTGAAGGACGCAAAATGGAGCCAATGCCGGCCGCCATCCTCGGATAGAAAGTCCAGGAAGTAACGAAGCCCGGCAGAAGAGGAGGCTCGGAACCGGAAAAGAGGACTAGCCGGATTGTACCCCTCCCCACCCACGAAGACTCGAATCAACAACCGTCCGTCCCGGAACCTGTAAAACTGTGGGACCATGTGGTGGCCCCAGCGCTCGTAACCGATCTTGGCGATGCTTTCGATCCGGTCGTTCACTTTCCCTTCCGGGGCGAACATCACCACATGCGGTTCACCGGGTGTCACCTTCACACCCACGTCAGGGGCGCTGTCAGGCAACACGACCGTGCTCATGGTCTTCTTCGCCATCGTTTCGTAGACCGAAGTCAGAACCGCATCACGCCGGTTCGCGGGGATCACGCCTTCCAAGCCGGCGATTCCCTGGTCCCTCCCCCACTTCAACACCTGCTCCTCCACCCCACGCACGCGAGTAATGGCTGCAACCGTGTCCACGGTCGTGGCAGGACTCAGGTTCCCGCGACTGGACAAGAAGTCCACCAGAGTACGGCAAAGGTCCAGGGGTGAATCCGCGGCGGCACGCGGCAAGACTCCCAGCAGCGCAACCGTCAGAAGCAAGAAGACGATCTGTTTTCGATATCGAGTTGACTGCAGACGTGCCATGGCAGATCTCCTCATGAATGGTCGTGCATAAGTGGGTAAGGGGCGAAGCACTCTTGGCCGAGGGAGGCTGAAGTGGAGGCGCACCACGCCGTAACATAACCCTGGGAAACCTTTGCCACAACTCCTCAAAACCCAGACGCGGTGGCGGACGCGCTCTCGAGGTGCCTCATGCCCCAGTCCTATACCGGTCTGCGCTATCACATCGTGTTTTCCATCAAAGACCGCGAACCTTGGCTTGACACTGAGCTGCGGCCGCGGCTCTGGGAGTGCCTCCGTGGCGCCATTTACGGCGGCGGTGGCTTTCGTCTGCTCGCAAACGGGCTACAACAAAGGATCGCGAGTTTCTGCAACTGAATACTAGGCGCGCTCCAAGACCATCCCTTCTTTCTCGAGACGTACATGGCCATTCCCAACGACAGGTTGGTGTCGTCGGCGATCCAGTCGAATGGGTTCGATCCCAGGTACTTCTGCAACGTTTCGTCGGGAAGCGGGTCGTCGCTTTCGCCCAAGCCGATCAGATCGCTGTTCGTGTGCACCACATACACGGTGCGGCGGGTGGGCCGTCGAAATGGTTCGTTTCGTAGGCGGCCCAGTCTTCATAGGGCACGCTGATGCGGTGAACCTCGATGCCGGTCACCTTCAACTGCCGGCAGGTTGTTGTCGCTTTCTGCATCGCAGGCAGCACTGGAACCTGCTGAGCACCCAGCAGCGCCAGTGATGCCGAGGTCAGGCCATCCCCGATGCCAGCAGCAAGGCCTCCTGCACCGCCAGCTCCTCATCCAGCGGAACGCTGGTTTGGCCATTGCCACGCACAGCGGTGGCCAATTCCGCGAAGTCGCCGACGAATTGCTCCCATTGGGGCCACGCCAGGTTGTTCATGCCGACTTTGTACGGTCCAGCCGCCTTCGCCAGGTCGAGCGCCAGAGTGGGCGGTTCGAGGGGACGAATGACGGCGGTACCTTGGGTTCCCAGCAACTCCAGCGACCGGTAGGCATCCGAGTTGAGATGCAAGGTCGAGGACAAGATGGAGGCGATGGCGTCTGGATACTCGAAGACGGCCATGGTGTTGTCCTTGAGAGCATCGTTGAAACGGCCATGCGTGAACAGAAACGGTGTCACTTTCGTGGGTCTGCCGAGTAGCCGAACGATGGCATCGATCATGTGGCTGCCCAACTCGAACATCGTTCCACCTTTGAACTCGCCCCACTCGATACGGCGTTTTTCGACAAGCTGTTTGTTGATGGTGGCGCGCACCATGAACACCTGGCCAAGCCAACCCTTGCGCACCGCTTCGACGACCGCCTGAAAGGCCGGACTGTAGCGGTACTGGTAACCCACCTGAAGGACGAGATGCTTTTCGCGAGCCAGCTGCACCAACTCGCTGAAGTCCTGCAACGCCAACGATGGCGGCTTTTCGAGGTGCACATGCCTGCCGGCTGCGAGCGCCACATTCGCCAGGTGGGCGTGGGTGCGCACGACCGACTCGACCGCAATGATCTGGCTGCGCGATAGGACCTCGTCCTGAGGGATGACCGCCACGCCCATGGCAGCCACCCGTTCCCGTACTTTGCGATCGTCGTCCCAGGCGCCGGTCAGCTCGAAGTCTGTGTGTCTTTGCAGGAGTTTGAGCTTGGAGGATGCATGCGAATAAGCTGCCCCGAGAAATCCGATCTTCAGCCGGGGCTGTGGTCCCTGGCCGACCGGCGTTTGGCCGAACAGCTTGAAAGATGCGCGGCTCAGTGCGAGACCGCTAGCGACGCCAAGAACCCCCCTTCGGTTCATGTCAGGCTCCTCCTTTGCGAAAAGGTCTGGCAGACCAATGATCCCGATATTCGCGACCCAAATACCTGGCAGCCTCTGGATCGTTCACGATAGTTTGAGTTTTGCCGTCGAAGCGCAGGTTACGGCCCGTGCGAGCCACGATGTTGCCCAGATGGCAAAGCGTTGCGGTGATGTGCCCGGTTTCGGCGTCGGCGTTGGGTTTTTGGCGCGTCCGAATGCAATCCACGAAGTTGCGAACGTGGGGGAGAATCCCCATGTCCTCATTCTCCTCCTGCTCATAGTGGACCAGCTCACCTTTGGTATCGAATACCCGAAACGCATATTTCCCACCGGCCCAGCGCCCGGCTTCTACCATGCCTTCAGTGCCGTAGAAGATCATGGTGTTTTCAGACTTCTGGAAGCCGTAGGGTGTCCACAGGCGCTCGTCCCACAAGATCACTTTGTTGTCGTAGTTATAGGTGATGTGGTCGGTGTCCGGTGTCTGCTTGTCGTCGGTAAAGTGGAGTTTTCTCCCCATGCCGCTCACTTCCTTCGGGAAGTCCACGCCGAGCGCCCAGCGACAGATATCGAGCCAGTGGGAACCGTTGTCGCCAATTTCCGCGGCCCCATAGTTCCAATGCCAGCTGTAGGTCCGGTGGAAACGATTCCGGTTGAACGGGAGCATCGGCGCCGGACCGACCCATAGGTCATAGTTCAGACCTGGCGGAACCGGCTCATCCGGTCGCCTGCCGAGATCAGGGCGAAGCTCTGTGTTTTCGACCTTCGCCATGTGAACCGGACCGATCTTGCCCGACTGCAGGTACTCGATCAACCGATAAGTGACGGGCCGGCTTCTGCTCTGGCTTCCAACCTGAACGATGCGACGATGGCGCTGCGCTGTCTCGACCACGATCTGGCCTTCGCGCACGTTGTGAGATATGGGCTTTTCCACATAAACGTCCTTGCCGGCTTCGCAGGCCAACACCGTGGCCGCCGCGTGCCAGTGGACCGGAGTCGCCACGACGATGGCGTGGACCGATGGGTCCTCGAGCACGCGCCGGATGTCGTCCACCACGCGAGGTGTCTTGCCCTTTGCCTGCTCCACAATCTTGACGGCGGGAGCGACAACATTCGAGTCGACGTCGCAGAGGTAGGGAATGTCTACGTCGGGCAGGGAAGCGAAGAAGCCGGTGAGATCTTTCCCGCGCGACCGAACTCCCATGACGGCCACCGCGACCTTGTCGGCTGCCGAGAGCCGAGCCGGCGCCGGATGGGCCGCTGTCACCATCGAAGCCGCCATCCCCACACCGAGACTTCCCAGAAAGTTTCGCCTGTTCATGTTGTCCTCCATTTGAATGTTGATGAGTCCGCTTCGAAGCGCTAAGCCATCCCCGATGCCAGCAGCAACGTCTCCTGTACCGTCAGATCCTCCTCAAGGGAAACAGCTGGAGGACCATCGCCACGCGCCGTGACGGCCAATTCCGCGAAGTCACCGACAAATCGCTCCCATTTGGGCCACTCCAGGTTGTTTATCCCGGCTTTGTAGGGGCCAGCCTCTTTGGCCAGGTCGAGCGCCAGGGTGGGCGGTTCGATGGGACGAATCACGGCTGTACCCTGCGTGCCCAGCACTTCCAGGGCGCGATAGGCACTCGAGTTGGGCTGAAATGTCGCGCAGGACAGGGAAGCGATCGCCGTTGGATACTCGAATATAGCCGTCGTGTTGTCTTTGAACGAATCGTTGAAACGTCCGTGCGTGAACAGAAATGGCGAGATCTTAACGGGTCTTCCGAGCAGCCGAACGATCACATCGACCATGTGGCTTCCCAGTTCGAACATCACGCCACCCGCATACTCGCCCCATTCGGCACGGCGCTTCACGGCGAGCTGGTTATTCATCGTGGCACGCACCATGTACACTTGGCCAAGCCAGCCCTTGCGCACGGCTTCAATCACCGTGTTGAAACAGGGACTGTAGCGGTACTGGTAGCCCACCTGAAGAATCAGCTGCCGTTCGCGCGCCAGCCGCACCGCCTCTTTGAATTCCGCCATGGACAGTGACGGTGGCTTTTCGAGGTGGACGTGCTTGCCGGCCGCGAGTGCGACCTGGGCGAGGCGGGCGTGATCGCGCACGACCGACTCGACGGCTACCACCTGGCTGACCGACAGGATTTCGCTCTGGGAGATCACCGGCACGCCCATGGCGGCTACCTCGCTTCGCACCTTCGGGTCACTGTCCCAGGCTCCGACGAGCTCAAAATCGGGGTGTCCCTGCATCAGCTTGAGCTTCGCTTCGGCATGAGAATAGGCCGCTCCGAGAAACCCGATCTTCAGCCGTGGCTTTCCTGTTTGGCCAGGAGTCGCTGCACCAAACCAGGTGGCAGATGCGTGGCTGAAAGCCAGCCCAGCGGCTGTACCAAGAAAAATCCGGCGGTTCATGACTGTGTTCCTCTAACGAGCTTCGTCGTGGTTGTTCTGGCCGGGGTCTTGCATTCGTGTGTGTGCGGGAACGGCCTCACTGTTTCTTGTGTACTGATGTTCATGCCGCGGATGACAACGTATTGCCACGAGACGGTTCGCTTTGGAGTTCTTCGGTCCAGATCGATCTCCTAGCCTGAACCCAGCCCGCAGCGCAGATCCCGCGTCTTGTGCGGGTCTGCGGCAGTGACACTAGCGAGCCGCAGTGCCTCCGGTTCAAGTAACCAGCATCAACGAGAGGGCCGGACTCAGGCAGCCTTCGCCGTTGGCGGTTTTAGCCCTGCCCTTTCCCAGACCGTTTCATTTCAAGCCGCAGACCTGCAAAAAGCGCAGGATCTGCGCTACGCAAACCGGCGGCATCAGCGAGCGGGATCAATCAACTTTGATGATCCATGCGCCGGACCTCTTGATCGAGCGCCAGCCCGTAGCGAGCCGCAGTGCTCGCAGCTCAACAAATCCGACTGAAGGAATCTGCTGGAGTCTGTCTTCCAGTGGCCAACGGTTTCGAACGGGTTCACGACAATCTCCATTCTTCACGAAAGAACCGGTGGACGCGAGAGCAGGTCGGCAAAGCGCCGGTACTGTACCAGGATCTCAACCTCATCCACGACAATTCGGCTTTTCTCCAGCCCTGCAGGCCGCGACTCGAGCGCAAAACGAAGCACGTTGTTGCCCTTATGCGGCAACGTTTCCCGGAGATGGAACTCGAGCCATTGGTGCCGGTAAATATGAGTCGTGCGGGAAACCAGGTCCCGGGTGATGTCTTTCCCATTCAAGGACAATTGCAGTTTGTCTGCGCCAACGAGGTTATTAACTTTTACTCGCAGAACGATGGCGGCCAAATGGTTTCCCGCGGCTGTCGGATCGTCTGCCATAAAGAATGGCAGCTCATTGGATCGCACGGGCGGGGGGGCTTCCAGCGAGAACGGCAAGCTTGCGCCGTAACCGAGATGTTCGATGATGCGGCTGGCCGCCCTGACCTGTTCGTCTCCCCACGGCCGTCTTCGAAAGACGTACTGCTTGTCGGACTGTTCCAGAAGACCGGGATCGCACAATTCGCTGAGGATCCCTCGTTCTCTGGGCCCCAAGGGCCAAGGCAGAGACCAGGTATAGACTCCCGCGGCTCCCTGAGCGTAGGCGTTTGCCGCAGCCGCGCGCAGCATCGCCGGCGTCGCCCGGGGATCGCCCCCGCCGATCGGTTCCAGTACACCGCCCGGAGCGGTCGGATGAAGCATCGGATACACCGCGACCTCATGTTTCGCGGCAGCAGTTGTCAGCCACCCATAAGGCATCTGGGGGTCGAGATGGTTGCCTCCTCCATAGAAGAGCGGGACAACGATGTCGACGATGCCTTGACCCATCCAGGTGTGGACGTCGAGTCCGGCGTTCGTGTTCAGGGCTTCGGTTGGGAAGACGCGCACCGCCAGCGCACGTTTACGACGGCCGCCCTGGTGCAGCAGTTGCGAGATCTTGCGCACAAGCTCCGTCATCAGCGGCGTATTCTGCTTCACCTGATTTGGTTTGAAATAAAAGGGTGTGATCGTGAAGTCCAATTCGAGGCCATCCACATCGTAGTTGTTGGCGGCTTCCTCGAAGATGGCAAAGCAGCGCTCACGGATTTTCGGGTGGCCGAAGTCCGCGTGGTTCTCCAGGAAGCCGTAAAAAGGACCTGCCGGCATTGCCAAACGAACGCTCGACCCAGGTATCCGAACGCCACCGGCAAATTCGTCTTTTCCGGCAATGTTCGCCGCACTCTGCCCGATGGCCTCGGGAGCATCGGCTGGAAGACCAACGCCATTCATTCGCAGGCTGCCAAACAACTCGATGCCTTTTTCATGGGCGCGGTCGACTAGGATCTTCAGCACATCCAGACCCCGCTCGCGCAGGCTCGCGAGATTCCGAGCGGCTCGCCACCAGTCTCCCGACACTTCCACATGCTCGCCGGAAGGTTGTGTCCAATCCAGTCCCAGCTTCGTGTTGTAGAAGAGCTTGGCGCCGTAAATCCCACCGTCCCCCAGATGACACACCAGCGTATCCACTCCGGTTCCTGCGATCTCATCCACGGGCCGGTAGGCATCTTTGAGCGACAATGGCGGCTCGAACACATACAGGAACCAGTGGCGGGTGTCGTTGTGGTAGATGAGCCGGCGCCGCTTCGCACGCGGGCTGCCGGCGGCGGCCTCGGCGTTAGCGGGTGATGGCACCAAGCCCCCGGCCAATGCCGCGCTGCCCAATTTGGAAAACTGACGCCGATTCAGCTTTGTATTGTTCATTGCCGGTTCCTCTGTAGGTACAAGCGAGTCATGATGTCCGATCGACGGCTATTGCCAGGAAACCTCCCAACGTTGCAAGCAAGGGCTGCGTGACGTGTCGGTAGTCGCCAGACGCGCCCTCAGACGGATCTTCGGTGTCGAGAGATCTGCCAGCGTGTCACCGTCTTTGACCGTCTTGATCACTTTGTTTGTTGTGGCATCCAGGATCGCGAACTCGATCTCCGTACCTGGCGGCACTTCCGCCAGCGCGTTAAAGCGCCGCCAGCGCGCCGAAGCGGGGAGCGCGATGGCCGGGGACGTTACGCGTCCTTGGCGATCGGTGGGATAGCCGCTTTGAGACAGCTTGCGAATGGACGATGGCAACAGATACTCGCCGTACAAAGCCACTTCGTCCACCGTGCCGGCAAAGACCTTGTCATTGGCCCAGTTGTCCTTCCCGATGACCAGATTCTTCGCAATGTGATTGCGGGACTTCACCCTCCAGAATAGGGGTCCGAATTCGGGTCGTTGATCGATCAGAGCTGCCACCTCGGCGTACGTCTGAGGCTGTTCGGCAGCGAACGACAACGAAGGGGGCCAGCTGCGTTCCCAGCCTCGCACGTCCGTTTGAAGAACGCCATCCACCTCTTGCGTCGCCGAGTGGCTAGTGCCGGAGACGAGATCCGCCGCCGCGCCGGCCGTCTGGGGGAATCCGTCCAGAGACACATACATCTTGCGGTCTCCGTCCCAATGCACGCCGGTGGCGGCTGCCACGTGGTGCCACTTGCCAGGCTCGATCGACTGCCGGCTTTCCACGCGGTAGAAGAGCGTCGTTTTCTTTTTTGCAGGATCGCCGATTTCAAAGACGATTTTCCCCTTGCTAATTCCCAAGTAGTAAAACGGGCGCTTGCTGAGCAGCGTCTGGCCGGCCTCCACCGAGGCGGCGCGGAAGGAAAGCGACAGCGTGAATTCACTGGGGACACGCATGCTGGGCGAGTCGACGATTTCGACATAAGAAGACCCGCGGCCGGCGAGATGCAAAGCACCGCCGAGCCTGCCGGGGACGCGCTGGGCGTCGTGCACGCGCCCGTAGTTCGCTGCGACAGGATCGTGGGCGAACTCCCCATCCATTTCATCAAAGGCCCATTGCGCCACCGCGCGAGGCGCCGGAACCGCAGAATTCGGTGCCAGGCAGACTCCGCGATACGGTCGCTTCAGGTACGAGAGATCGAGGTAGTTTCCCCACACACCCCATTGCTTCGCCACATCGCGCACCACGCTCGTGTAGTAGCGCACCAACAGCCGATTCCCCTCCAATTCGGCTGCGTCAGGGTAGCTGAAGTCGTGCCCGCCAAACCACTCTTCAGGATTGTCACACACGGCGATGCGGCGGCTCAGGTCCCAAGTCCTGCCATCATCGAACGAAGGAGTCAGCATCATGCGGCCATTGGCTCGTTCGCCGTTGATGGCTAGGAGCGTCCCGTCTGCCAGCCTCATCACGAAGGGGCGGCTTGGATCGCTGGAGCACCAAACGCCGGAAGGCAGCGACGCGTCCCACGTTCGCCCATAGTCGCGGGACATCGACTGGTAGAAATAATTGGATCGCTCCTGGTCCCGGCAGAGCGCCAGGAGAACTCCGGGCTGACGGGTCTCGACAATCCACCATTCATCCCACTGGTAGCCGAGTTGCGGCAGGGCGATCTCCCGCCATCGCGTGAACTTCGAGTCGCTGATCAGAATACCCCGGACCGTTCCTCCGGCAGGGCCCGGTGTCGGGCCCCAATCGCCCACCCGCCAGTAACCGCCGTGCCGCACGGGATCTTCCGGCCCATCCCCCGGTTCGAAGAGAATTTCCCCATTGCTCATTCGCAATTTCGGCATAGCCGGCCCAGGTCCCGGCGCTACGATGTCGTACTGCACAGTGCGCCCTTGGTCTGCCGATCTTCCCAGCCTCCACGTGCCGTCCGGCTGTCGCTGGCCGTCGTAGAGTAATGTCCCATCGGGCAGGGCCAGCCGCGGCGTCGACGCAACCGCCAACGGCTCGTCCCAGGTCCGTCCGCCATCTCTCGATCGCCGGCTGACGAGGCGGCTCGACTCATGCCCGAAATGGCTTCGGCTCGCCGCCGATCGTTCGCTGTAGTAGGTCAGCAAAGCGCCATCGGCTAACTTCATCACCATTCCGAAGTGGCCAAAACCCGCCGGCTCACCCTTGTACCGTCGGTAGGCCGGATCTGCGGCACTGATCTTCACGTCGGGCCGGCTCGCCACGCCGTGAAAGCGGCGCACCCAGGCTGCACCGTCCAGTGAGAGACGCTTGTCGAGCTGCGAGAAGTCGCACACGTAAGCGCCCTGTGTTTTTTCGGCCGTGACTCCAGCCTTCGCTCCGAGAGCGAGTCCAATGGCCCAGAACAACATGCTGGGCGCTACGGGTCGCAGCTTAGGCAGACGCCTTGTTCTCTCTGTGCCGCGCACTGGGATTTTCCTCCAAGGCCGGATTGCTGGGCCTATTTTTTCGAAACGACGAATTCCTGGGGGATCACCGCCAGCCAGGGCTGCCCGCAGGGATCGGGCACATCCCAACTGGTGTGCACGTAAATGAACCGATCCGGTCCGGCGGCGAGAAAACAGCCCGGCAAGCCGGAGGCCTCGATCGTCGATTACTTCAATCTGACATGAATCTCGAATTCCTTCGCCACCAGCGTCTCGGTCTTATTTGTCCCCGCGCTTTTCGTCAACTGCAACCGCAGCTCGTTGTCGCCTGACCGAACCGCCTCGGGAGGAACC
>VFZK01000106.1 GCA_016871215.1 Acidimicrobiia bacterium
CCGCGCTGCCCAACACCTCTTGCACCATCTCATCGTCCCGCACGTATCTCACATGGTGCATTCGCGCAAAACCTAAGTAAAACATCAACACGGTCCCCATCACGAATTGGGCATTACTCAGACTCGCCGGCTGCCGCTTGACCGTTAGCTTCTCGTACAGCAGCTGCACAAACTCCAGCTTCTCCAACAACGCCGCCAGCGGTAACAGGCCGCCGTACGGGGTCAGCACCCCGCCTCCAAAGTCGTACCGGGTGGCCGCCCCGATTTTATTGGCTTTCCCCCGCGTTCTTTCTTTTCCGCTCGCAACGGCCTTTTCAGACCTCGGCGCTTTTGCTATCTTCTCCATTCGGGAGTGCTCCTTTCCTTGATCGCTCTATCAAGTCTGGATAGGTCGTCTTTGCAAACCGCCTATCCTAGGGCACTCCCGCTTTCCTTTCAATCCCTCCGTTCCGGTTCAGTCGCTATAAGCCCGCTCGGCGCATAATCTGGGTCGGACAAAAGTGGCCACGCCATGGGACAAGTACCTGACAGAGGTCGTCGGCAAAGTGTGGCCTGGAAGCCTGCCAGCAGGCACTGAGGATCACAGCGCGGCTGCAATGAAGACGCTGTTTGCGGCCGGAACGGATTGCCTGAAAATCACTATTGAGGCCCGCCGCGAACGCGGTGTGGCCATTGTGGCGAGCTATCGCATGAACGCAGAGGACTTCTACCAAGGTGAACTCGACTTGTTCGACTTCGGGCGTCAACACAAGGAGTGGCGGATACCGGGAGCAAACTGCCTCGACCCGGCGCATCCGGAGGTTTTCGCCCATTGGTTGGAAATTTTCACAGAAGTGGCGAACGACTTCGACATCGACGGGATCGAATTCGACTTCCGCCGTTGGACGCACATGATTTCTGACCCCCTGAAAAATCATCCGATCCTGACAAAAATGGTCCGTCAAACCCAGAAGATGCTCCAGGAGACAGCCCGCCGCAAACGTCGCGATCGACTGCTTTTGGGAGTGCGCGTGGGGCCGTCGCTTGACGATCCTGTTGGAATGGAGTATCCGGGAGGACAGGTGAAGAACGACATCTCTTGCCGGGCGCTGGGCTTGGACGTGAAGACCTGGATCGAAGAAGAATTGGTGGACTACGTCTGTCCCTCTTTGTTCTGGCCCAGGTTGCCAGGTATCCCCAAGACATCAGAGCTTGTCGCGCTGGCGACGAACAAGAACGTGGGCGTCTATCCCACGGTGTTCCCTCTACCAGCCTGGGCTGAAGACGCGAAGAATCCCGTGACGGACTCGCCCCAAACCCGGCGTCGGCACCGGGACGAAATCGTGCAAGCCGCCTTGAGGTGTTACGAAGACGGCGCCGACGGCATCAGCACATTCAATTGGAGCACTTATTTTCCTCCCGGCACCGTCAAACAGAGCCCTGCCAAATACTCGGAGAACTACGGTCGTTCGAACGCGGGATACCAGAAGGTGCTGATGGCCCTGCATCCCAAATTGGGCAGCAAAGAGGCATTGCGGCAGGAGGCAAGCTCGACCCGTTTGTAGTAAAGCCCGCCAGTACTTCGCAAGCACCACGGGCGTGGCGCACAATTCAGTTCCAGAAGCGTGGTGAGTCCGGTTTGCGCCAAACGATGCGGGAGCTGTGGAACTGCTGCGCCGTTGCCGTTTGCGCTTTCTCGAGGCCAGCGTGAGCACTCCAGCTCTTCGAGACGCGCGTTTGTGTTCGAGTCACTTCGACTTCTGTTTTTCCCCCGGCGCATTCAGACGCCAGCGCACCAGCGCTACGTCCATCTTGCATACCTTTGCGTTGGCAGCGTTACGAAATCCAGTCCCGAAGGCGGTCAGCAAGGTTCCGGCCGGCAACCGTACGGTCGAAGTGCTCTGCGCACTGCAGAACCAAGCATTCGCTCCCGTAATGTTCCCCACCCAGGTGGCCAGGATGTAACGGTGATCCTTGTCCCACGTTTGGCCGTTGTCGCGGCTCACCACCGCTTCGATGCCGAACTGTGGAAATCCTTCAAAGGTGGCGGGGTAGCCCAAGCGCACCACGTAGCTCATGACGATCACGCCAATGGGCAGGAGCGCCATGCTGGGATGGTGCCGGCCCCACTCGTATAGTGCTTCTAGCTTGGACCACGATGCACCTCGATCTTTCGAGATGGAAACCGCCGGGCCGCCGAAATGGTCGAGCCCGTGGCGAGCAAAGCACTTGGGATAATCTGTCCGGCACGCCGCCAGCCAATCGCCATTCGCGGCCTGAAACAGATCGACCTCGTTAACGCCCAACCACTGCGGCACCTTCACTTCGTCGCTCATCGCTGACAAGGAAGGCCGTCCGGATGGGTTGCTGCGTTTCCACCAGCATCAGGACTCGGTCGATCTCCGGCAGATACGCGAGGTATGGCATCTGCGCATTCTCATCGGGCTTGGCCTTCTGCCAAGGCTCGCTGGTCCACTGGATTTCGGCGGGCAAGCCGGTGGGTTCACCTTCGCCGTTGAGCTGTTGCACGACGTGCTCGCGCTTGCCAAACGGATGTTCCCTGCGGGCTGGCTGCGATTCTCCGCCGTACATGGGCTGGAGAACGCCAGCGGTACAAATCCAAAGAGCGACCGTCGTGCCAAGATATCTCATCATTGCCTGCATTCAATCGTGCTCTGAGCTGGTCCGCGATGACAGCTCAGGTGGCAGCGATCCCTCCAAGCCAGCCTACCAGCGGGCAGACCAGGAGGATCGTAACCAGAGAACTTGCAGCCATGACCACAGTGGAGGGTGGCGGTGGAGCAACAGTCATGCCAACCACAGTAAAGACAAGTATGGCGAGCGCTAAGGAGCCTAGCCAGAGTCTTCTCGCCAACGACAAACGCGAGCCGATCAGGAAAAAGGCCAGGCCAACAATGACGATGAGCGCTTCGATGGCTAGCGCGACCGGCATGTTCTGCCACAAGCCAAGGCCGACTTTCGGGGAACCGTCTGCCACCAGCGGCAGCTCGGGCACATGGACGAGCGCATCAAACCACCAGTGAGAGAAGACCGCCAATGCCACCAGCGCCACGCTGCTGAGGCTTCTTCCTCGCTTCCCTGCATACCAAAGAAGCGCAGCAACACCAGCCAGAAACGACCAAATGAGGCTTGCCAGCAACCCGTGGGAATACGGAAAGGTAAATTGTGGCTGGTGCGTATTGGCGAAGTCTGCAGGAATGGTTACCGACTCCCAGCCCAAAAGGACAAAGACCCAAAGGATGAAATCCAGAAACAGCGCTGCGAAAGCGAGCCCGCCAGCGTTCAGACGCCTGTCGGCACTTCCAATGGCCAATGCGGCGCCAACATGGCCGGCGAACATGCTAGCCTCCCTCACGATCTGAGCAGCCCTTCTGCCGTCGAGCTTCGCCCACACGAAAGTGGTCAGGCGCTCGGCAGGCTCAAGATCGAGCGACCGGCTTGACCCCGAGCCAACGTGTCATTCTCCAGCCAAAAACGGATCCCGCGAAAACTTCATCAGCAGCTCCGGACCTTCGGGAGTCAGATGGCACACGTCTCCTAAAGGAACAAACATCTTGTTGGTACCTGGAAGTGCGAAGACTGAGTGTACGACGAAGGTCATTCCAGCCTTGAGCTCGTTGGTGTTGCTTCGCCCAAGGGGAACGGGAAGCTCGCTGTAGTCCATGCCCATGCCGTGCCCGATGCGGCCTCCAAGCAAATCGAAGCCATAAGGCGTTACGGCATCGCGGATCGTCTCGGCAACTTCGTTGACGCCAACTCCAGGTCGAATCATTTCGAGGGCTCTATCTTGAGCGCTGCGGCAGATCCCATAGATCTTGTTCAATTCTTCAACAGGCCGGCGCAGTGTGCCGGTTCGATGACCGTGGCACCAATATCCCTTGTACACAACGTACGAACAGGAAGCCATCAAATCGCCATCCTGAAGGAAGCGCTCATGCGGCTTAATATCGAGACGAACCTGGTTCCAGTCTGGGGCTGGCCCTGAAGCCATCCAGTACTTGGCATGGTCAGCACCTTCCCGGCGCACGACGCGCTCCATTTCGGCGACAATTTCGGCGCCTCGCAAACCTGCTTTCGCAACGCGAAGCATGGTGTTGAACCCTAGATCGCTCAGGCGCGCCGCTTCTTTCATGGCAGCCACTTCTGCGGCGCTTTTCACGGAGCGCAGCCGCGCCACAATGTCTTCCACTGGCCTGAGGCTTGAGCCGAACCCCGCGGCCAGTTCGTCATGCAACGGCTTTGGCATCGCCTCAATTCCCACCAGGCCAATGCCGCGCTCCAGAACACCGTTCGACTCCAGAATCGACAAAGCCTCCCCGGCAAACCCTCCCGCCCCAGCATTCTTCGCCCCGGCCTTCGCGTGCACCGAAGCCACCGCGTTTGGGTCGACTGCTCGCACCAACCGCACGTCCTTGAGCGGGCAAACCTCGGCAATTTGCTCCAACATGTACTCCATGCCGGCGAGGAGCAAGACCGGCTGGCCCCGCACAGGGACCACAACTGCTGAGTCGACGATTCGATCGTGGTTAGCCCAGCCCGTCAGGTAGCTCACGTGGCCGGTCTGTGACCACTTGTGTTCCACCGGTGGAGAGTAGGCAAACAGCCCGCCGATCCCTTGGCTCTCTAAGAACTGCTGAATCTTGGCATGCCTCTGTTCGATCTCGTGTGAGTGCATCGTGCACCTCCGCCTGCTAACAAGAGGTTTGCCCGCCCCTCTTGTCTCAGACGTTCATGGAATCATAGTCGAGCGTTGCAGCGAATGATACGCTTCCTATCTTGTCGTGAAGGGTGCGAGTACTGCCAGAGAACTCTTGGTCCATCTCGAGATCTGAGTCGCTCCACGTGGTATTCCAGAGTGTAAAAGCATCACGGGCGTGGTGGCACGACAAACCTCTCGCCTTTGACGGAGCCAGCTGCCCAGCTTTCGCCTTGACCAGCGCCATTCGTTGCGCTATCAATGCATCCACGTGAGTTCAGTTTAGGAGACGCCCCAATGACAGAGGAAGAAAGATATCTGTTCGATCTCCAGGGATATCTCGTCCTGCGCAGGGTGCTGCCGGCGGTAATGGTCTGCCAGCTTAACGCCGAGATTGACGAACTTGAGTCCCTCGCCGACGAGGAGGCTGCAGCCCGAGGAGTTGCCAGGCGACACACCACAGGCAGCATCTACGCGAAGGTGGGCGCCCAACCGGAAAAAGGCTCCGGCGATTATACCTGCGACATCCTCAAAGCCGGTGGGGCTTTCGAGGAGTTGATCGACTGGCCAGGCACGCTGCCCTACATCGAAGAAATGATTGGCGAGCCCTGCCGTCTCGATGCCGCTACTTTCATGGCGCGCCACGGAGGAGGCGGATTCAAATTCCATCATGGCTATGCCGAACTGCTGCCTTACAGCGAATACTCTTTCGAGAATGGCCAATTCAAGTGTGTGAGCGTCAAGATTTCCTACGCGCTCAGCGACGTCGGCGTTGAAGACGGCTGCTTTGCCGTCATCCCCGGCAGCCACAAGAGCAACTATCTCAACCCTCTGGTCGGGCAGATTCCCGATCCCAACCATCCTCTGGTCCAGGCGCTGCCTGCCGAAGCGGGCGACGCAATCCTCTTTTCGGAAGACTTGTCTCACGGCGCCGTCGAAAATCGCGGATGCCGGGTTCGGCGGACGCTCTTTTATTCCTATGCGCCAGCCTTTCACGCAGCCTGGGGGCGCATGGCAGACGTCGCTGAAGGCTTCGAACGAAGAGCCAACCCCAGGCGCATCGCCTTGGCCAAGGGCCCTTCGCCGTTTGCCCATCGCGGTGCGTCGCAGGTCTCCGTTCGATAGTGCCAGCCTGGAGAACGCAGCTATGAAAAAAGTGACCGAAGACGACGTTTTCGATCTGCGGACGGGCACACACCAACGCACCATGTCCGAAGAGGAGCGGCACTTCTTCGACATTGCCGGATACCTGGTGCTCGAAGACCTGCTCACGCCGGACCAGCTTCGCCAGGCGCAACGTGATCTGGAAAGCCTGGCTTCGTTCGCTCCAGACACGGTGAAGCTCCATAAGGGAGATTTTGAGGTCGAGTTGCTGAACGTCATCGAGCACGGTGGAATCCTCGAGGACATCATGGCGATGCCTCGAGTGCTCGGCTATCTTCAGGAACTGATCTGGGGCGACCAATACCGGCTGGTCGCCTCTCGTGGAACCGTTCGCAGACCCGGCAGCCGGCGCTGTCTGAACCAAGGAGGGATTGCCGATCCGCGGCGTTACACGCGCTATCGTGGCTTTCGGGAGGGAGAATTCCGCTGTCTGATGGTCACCTGCATCGTGGCCCTTTGCGACGCCGCCCAAGGGGATGGCACGTTCTGCGTCATTCCCGCCAGCCACAAGAGCAATCTGCCCCATCCGTATGCCGAAAGAAACCTGGAAGAGATTGTTCCCCTTCGCGACATCCCACTTCGGGCTGGCTCTGGAATCCTCTATTGCGAAGGCCTTTCGTACGCTATGAAATCACCTCGCACCAGAAACCACGGCTGGCTGTCTTACCAATATGGACCTTCCTATATGTTGACCTGGCCTGGATGCGAATCGTCGAGCGAACTGCTGGCCCGCACTGCACGGGATGCAGTGAAAGCCCATCTTCTCATGCCGCCTTACTATCATCCGCTGCAGTCCCAAAAGGGCAAGGGCTACTGAGAAACATTAGAGAGCGGATTCCGCTACCCGCGGCTGGAGTGGCCAGGGCGATACCGCAGCTGAGGCTGTTTTCGACGTTCAGAATCGGGCTCGAAGGTCTTAAGGCCACAGAGCGCAGCCGGCGACAGGTTAGCAAGCCCCAAAGGAGCCTGCCTTTGCGACCGCAGCATCAGAGTCCGTCGAAACAGGGCCTGGAAGCCCGTGCAGGTGAGCGGAAGGCTTGCTCTGGAGGTTGGGCATTTGAATGTGGGAGCCGGCCTCGGTGACCGCAATCCCCGTCCAGCAACGGTCGCGGCTCAGAGGTCCGCTCCCACGTTTGCCATGTGCCGCTTCGCAGACTGCGGCGAGTCACTCCCACCCGGCGAAGTGAGCTTCAAACGCCTGGCGCGCAATGCGTGCCTGCTGCTCGTTGAAGCTGCGATAAGGAGGCAGCAGAGCGATCGGAAAAGCCGGGTCGCGCAACCAGACAAACAGCTTGTCGTAGGCGCCATCGATGTAAGATCCCTCAATGTGGCCACAGAGCTTAGGGACAATCTGGCTCGCCTCTTTGTGAACCTGCAGCAATTCGGCAATCTGCCCGGTACGGCCCAGCTCGAAGTGCTTCTGCGCGAACTTCGGAAATAGCCCGCCATAGCTGGGAAGCAATGAGCATTCGCCAAAAAGGCAGCCCAGTGCAAACGCGTTTTCCACAAAAACATGTTGCAGATCGGGAGCCTGCGTCATCAGGTCGGCAACGCGGGCAAAGTCGCTCGTTGAGTTCTTCGTTGCCACCAAGTTGGGAATCGCATCGGCCAAGCGGCGGTAATCGGCGCCGGTGAGAACGCGCTTGGTTCGAGGCAGGTTGTAGTGGAGAAACCGGCAGTCGGGAAAGGCGCTGCAGACTTCTTGAAAGAACGCCATCATTTCGTCGTCGGAGAGAGCGCCCCAACTGGGAAGCGAAATCTGAAAATGGCGAATTCCACGCTCACGAGCCCACGCGATGCGCTCGACGACGTGTGCCATTGAGAGCGAGATGACGCCGACCATCGGATGAAGGCTGGGCCCTTGCATCTCTTCCCAGAAAATCTTGACGACCTGCTGAAACTGTCGATCGGTGACGGCATAGCCCTCGCCTGCAGTGCCCATCAGGTAGATGTGCTCGAAACCAGCTTGGATGATGTTTCGAATATGCTGTCGGAAAACGGATTCGTCGAGGGTAGAATCCTTCCGCCAGGGCAGCATTGCCGCTCCCAGCATGATTTGGGGAAATCGGACCGGCATGAGTTTCGCCTCCAGTTGGTGCGGTTCTCGGAATCGATCGGCGATCGCGTTGGACGCGTGCGATTGTATTACGCAAGCCCCATCGTAACCTCAATTATTCGTAAAGTCCGCAGGCAGCAAGCTAAGGAGTTAGCCACCCGCAGGAGGCTGCGTGAAGGCCTTGCTGGCGCGCGGGCTCCAGCGTTGAGGGTCAAAGAGCGGTTCAGCAGCTCGACCGTGCGGCAGGGCACGGCCAGTAGCTGCCGGCAACGCCCGGCGCAGCCGGACGCTTCCCGTTGCAACTCTATTTATCTTCGAAAGGAAAAATTGTCATGACGAAAAGCAGGGTGCTGCAGAAGCTACGTTCTGGAGGGTTCGTTCGGGTTGCAGGCATGAACCGGCTCATGGATCCCTGGCTCGCGGAACTGATTGGCCGCTTTGGGTTCGATGTCGTTTGGCTCGACATGGAACACCGGCCGATGGGTTATGACGTGATCGATCCGATTTCGCTCGCGTGCCGGGCAACCGGCATCGATCTGATGGTTCGCGTTCTGAAAACGGGCTACTCGACTCCGATGCGCTGCCTCGAGTTCGGTGCAAACGGCTTGATGGTTCCACATGTGCGCAGCGTAGAGGAGGCCAGCCAATGGGTGGAGTGGTGCCGCTTCCCACCGATCGGCCGCCGCGGTTTCGATGGCGCAGGCGTCGATGCCGACTACATGTTGGCCGATCCCATTGCTCACATGCGCCACGCTAACGAAGAAACCTTCCTGGCTCTTCAAATCGAAGACCGCGAAGCCGTGGAATGTTGCGAAGAGATCATTGGCCTGGACGGAGTGGACCTGCTCTTCGTAGGACCAGCAGACCTGACGATCAGCTATGGTGCTCCGTTTCAGTTTGACCATCCCTCCGTCCAAAAGGCGATCGATCGAGTGGCTTCGGCTGCCGCCAAAGCGGGCAAATGGTGGGGCACCACCGCCGGATCTCCCGAAAGCGCCCAGAAAGTGCTTGACCGAGGCGCGCGTATGGTCACGTGCGGAAACGATCACGTCTTCCTGGTGCGCGGCTATCAAAGCGCAGCGAAAGAGTTTGGAGATCTGAAGATCCGATAGCCCCTTCCCATTTCGAACTCAGCGCTTGGAATGTGCCGCTCGTTGCCGGTTTGGAAGGCTCGATCAGCAGGGCGGCAGCTTGCTGCTGCAAGGCAAGCGTCCGGCTTGCTGGGGAGCCCACGCGCTAAAGCGCCGTCGTTACGCGGAACCGGGGTCCCGCGTAACGATGCACTCCAAAGGGCGATCCTGCCAAATTTCTGAAATCTGCAGACTCGAAGGCAAGCCTGATGCCTGACCGCACTGGCGTGCGGCACTGCAAGCGCTTGAGTTTCTTGCCCATGGGCTTCGAACGGTCGAACCTCAAGTGGCGCATGACGTTCCTTCTCAAACGTGAGGCGTTGTGAGATCCGTATAACGCTCCATCGCACTCGAAAGCTAGACTGCGATAGATTGTGGTTTCTTATTCCAGCAACTCCCGCGGTTGAGGGCCAGTTTGGCTTCCAATCGTTCAGGAACTGCAATGATGGTTCGCGCGGATTCACCCCACTACAAATGGCTGCTGATTCTGGTGCTGTTCTTCGCGGCCTCCCTAAACTACGCTGACCGCGTCGCGCTGATGGCGGTCTTTCCGTTGCTGCGGAAAGATCTCCTCATGTCGGACATGGAGCTGGCGGCCGTTGGTTCATTGTTCCTTTGGAGTTATTCCCTGGCCTCGCCCTTGGCTGGATTCCTGGGAGATCGGTTTTCGAGGAGCGGGCTGGTTACCTACAGTCTGGCGGCCTGGAGCCTCATCACGATTCTGACAGGCTGGATATCGTCCAGCCAGCAGCTTCTCGCCATGAGGGTGCTGCTCGGCATCACAGAGTCACTCTACATCCCTGCCTCGCTTGCCTTGATCGCGGAACATCACGACGCCCGCAGCCGCGCTACCGCCATGTCGATTCACCTTTCGGGATTCTCGATAGGGGTGGTATTCGGTGGAACACTCGCTGGCTACTTGGGAGACCATTACGGATGGCGCTCCTCGTTGCTGGTGCTGGGTTCGGCGGGGCTTCCGCTAGCGGCTCTTTGTAAATTCCTTTTTCGAGGAAGATCCAGAGCCTCAGACGAGCCCGGCCGAACACCGCGAACCTTGCCCAGACTCTCGTTTGCGGCAATCCTGTCTCGGTTGTTCAAGACACCGTCCTATTGGGTGTTGCTCGTCGAAGCGATGCTCCTGGCCATCGGGACTTGGACCTTGGCAAACTGGCTGCCGCTCTATCTGTCGGAGACCTTCAAAATGAGCCTTAAGGGCGCAGGCTTCGCGGGAACCTTTCCGACGCAAGCGGGAGCCATGGCTGGAGTGCTGATAGGTGGCTACTTGTCAGACAGAGTCGCTCGAAAATCGGCGCGCCGCCGCATGCTGCTTCACAGCCTGTGTTACCTGGCGGGAGCTCCCCTGCTCCTGGCCTTTGTCGTCTCGAGCAGTTATTGGTTCATATTGACGGCCGTTTTCGGGTATGCGCTGCTGCGGGCCATCGGCGGATCCAATGCCAATCCACTTCTATGTGACCTGCTGCCGAAGAACTGCTGGTCCACCGGCATCGGGTTGATGAACACTTCCAACACCTTCGTCGGAGGCATCGGCATCCTCCTTGCCGGCTACGTGAAGAGTGACTTTGGGCTGAGCGGGGTCTTCGCCTCGATCTCAGTCATGGTTGTGTCGGCTGGCGTGCTTCTCCTGGTGGGATACGCGGTCATTCTACGGCGTGATCTGGAACGGTCTCTGGAATTCCGCGATGCATAACCGGCAGCCTCTTTCTCGTTAGACCGTCAGGCACGACGAAACGAGAACTTTGTTCTCGTTTCTGGAGTTTCTACATTCTAGTTCTGCACGGGCAAGATACCCATGCCACATCGAAGCCGTCGCTCCCGCGCAAGGTCGTCACCCCGGCGGATAGCAAGCCGGGGCGGGAACCCAGGGATGGTTGGGGCTGTACCCTCAAGTATCGGTACCCACAGTAAGACTGGATTCCCGCTTTCGCGGGTAATGACGATAGGGTGCCCACTGGTCTAGACCAAGTCTAGGGCAGGTGAAGCACGTGAGTGCTTCACTTAGCATGGGCATCTTGCCCATGCCTTCCAGCCCGTGTGACGAGGGACGCAGTCCCTGGCTCAACTTCGTCATGGAGTGCGGTAGCAAGCGCGGGACGGCGGTCCCACGCGCGACACCGCTTTGAACCGAAGCGACGATTCTTGCTGTCCGTTGGTCGACGACCCCAGGAAGGTCAATTCCCTTGGGTTTCCTAAAAGCGCCGTCGCCGCGCGGGACTACCGTCCCTTGCTCTGCCGGCCCACTACAAAAGGGGTCGCTACGCTGCCCTATCGCCAGATCCAACGCTGGAGTGCGGTGGCAGAAAATGTAGAAACTCCAGGAACGAGAACTTTGTTCTCGTTCCTGGAGTAGCCACGGTCAGAGCCTCATGCTGGCCGTGGGCTTTTCGATCTGCCACCACCCACGACCACGCAAAGGGGACGGCGCTCCGTCAGCGCGGTGATCGTGGCGTCCAATGCCGGGATATCAAGCGCGCTTGTGCTGGGTTAGGCGCTTATGCACGACGTTACGAGGATCTTGTTCTCGTTTTTCTCATGCTCGTCCTCGTCGTCGTCCTCGGCCCTTGGATTCGAGGACGAGGACGATTCTCGGGATATCAAGGGCGCACAGCCCTTGGCTAGCTAAACACAAAAACCTCAATCTCATCGATCCCAATGTCTTGGGAGGCCTGGGGCGCGCTGGAGGCCAGCGTCACTTCTAGGTAGTTGTCGCCATAAACCGCGGGTGGACTCGTCAGCTCGAACCAGCAAGTCGAAAAGGGCCCGGGGGCTTCAGGCACAGGCGGCTCGCCGGCTGAGGCTCTGGAAGTTGGATCGACCGGAGCAGCCATGTCGAGCCGTCCTTCTTCCTCGAAAGGTCGAAGGGCAAACTCAGCTTCGGCGCGATATTTCTCGCCGCGATTGCCGAAGTGCTTGATCGCCTGGGGGAGAATCTCTTTGCCGTTCAATCCCACTTTCAACCGGTCGTCGATGGCCAGGTTGAAACCACGAAACAGCAGAGAGGCTCTGCGCGCTTTGGCGAGATCTTCGCAGATGCGAAAGCGGTAGCGGCCGGAAGCGCCTGGTCCCTTTCGCTGAAGCACGATTCTGTCCGCCTTCACCGCACCCGTCGAAGTACGATCGGCTCCGAACCCAGTCGATCCACCCCATATCGGCTCGAAGACATAGTGCCGCCGGCCTTGCGCAACCCGCGCGGAATCCCGCAGCTCGCGAAGATCCTGCAGCATCATCGGATAGAAAGGGGCCCACTGTAGCGGCACGAAGTGGTTGTAAGAAGAGATGCCGTCAGCGCCCGCGCCGTAGAAGTTTTGTGCCAGCGCACGCTGCTGGTCGAGCGAAATGGGCATACCGGCGAAGCGGCGTCTCATACGAATGCTGCTCCAGGGCAGAATTGCCGGATACAAAAGACAGTCTGAGGCGCGGCACAGTTTGGCAAACTCGTCGTAAGGAGCATTCAGGTCCGAGTACATCACGTCGCCTGGGGCAACGTAGGCAATCAGCTTCTGAGAAATCCAGGCAGGCACGTCCAATCCCATCTCATGGCATTCCTCCAGTGTCTGATAGACCCTGGCGCCCAGGAGTAGCGGCTTCTTTCGGGAAGCGCTCCTGCGCTGCAACGCGTTGTGGATGCGTTCTACCAGCTCGGTCATCAATGATTGACTTCGGCGACCCTTTCCAACCGGAAAGTACTGATGGTCGCGAAAACAAAGCTCGAGGCCGTCGACCTCAAAGCGGCTGATGAGTTCTTGGGCAACAGAAAAAACGTAGTTGCGAACCTCAGGGAAGGTGAAATCCAGCGGGGTGCTCAGCTTGTAGTAGGCTCCGGGAGGGAAGTCCTTCAACGCCCATTGCGGGTTGTCCAGCAGGAAACGGGCGCCGCCTCCAACGCCTTGCTTCAAGGAAATATGGCCGTGGTTGTCGTTGACCCGGATCCCCGCCAGGAACTCCATGCCGCGTCTGTGGCTTTGATCGACCAGCACCTCGAGCGGTTGCGTCCCGGCGTTCAACAGTGGCAAAAACCGTCGATGTTGCGGGCGTTGATCGTACTCGAAGCGCTCGCATCGCCAATACGTCGTCCACCCTTGGGTGTAGGCTTCTTGAACGAACGTGTCCACCTCGGCTTTGGCCAGTTCATCGACCCAATTTCGAAGGTCGGCTTCAGATACAGGGTCAGGCAAATAACGTCGAGCGATGCTGGATGGGTCGCTCACGTAAACGATGCGCCGGCTGCCGCGAGGAGAGAAGCTGCCCAGCTTCCAGCCTGAACCCGTTGAGGAAGCACTGAGACTCTTCGCTGCCAGCGCCGGCGTTCTCGCAGCTATTGTTCCGATCGCCGAGGCCTTAAGGAAACTGCGGCGAGTGGTCTTGTTCGTCATCGTCAGTGGATCTCCTTTGCAGGTCAGCTTCCGCTATCTTATGCCATACTTATGTTCGGACCCAGCAAGAAGGAGTGCTCCCCTCGCGAGTCTTTCAGGATCTTGATTCATGAAGGCCAGGCCGTTCCTTCCGCAAATCGCTTTGTGCCTGTTTTGGCTGGCTCCAGGCGCAGCCAGGCTCTTCTCGTCCTCAGATTCAGCCGCAGACCCAGCGAAGGGGCAGAAAAATGGCGAGCAGACCGAGCAATCGCCGTTCAGCTTGCGCGTGCCCGTCAACGTGGTGATCGTGAACGCAGCAGTTGTCGATGACACGGGCAGACCGGTCACCGACCTCAAAGCCGAGGATTTCCGGGTCTATGAGGACGGCAAGCTGCAGAGAATCCAGACATTCTCTTCCGAGCCGTCTGAAGCTTCAGCGTCCGGAGAGCCGTCCCCAAGAACAAACCCGACAGGCGAGAACGCCGAGGGCGTTTCCTCTGAACGCAAGCCACGTCTGTTGAGTTGTGTCATCGACGACATCACTGCCCGCAACTATGAGTTGATGAACCCTGCCGTTGCCGCCCTGCGGAAGTTTGTGGGCGAAGAACTGAAGCCAGGTGATCAGATGGGCGTCGCCTCGGCCTCCGGCAGCTTTCAAATCCCCTTCTCCAGCGACCGGGCGCTTCTCCTCAGACAGCTTGGTGACTTTGCCCTGGGCAAGTTGAACCGGCTGAGGTCCTTTCAAAGCGAATGCCCACGGCTTCCGGATTCTTCAATGGAGGAGATCGTGGAGCGCCGTAGCTCGAGCCGAGCTCTCGAGATGGCCCGAGAAGAGTTCTGCAGGTGCACACCGGGAGGCTGCCAGAACTTGTCTCAGGAGACCATTGAGTTCGCTGTGCGAAGCGCAGCCATTCAGC
>VFZK01000107.1 GCA_016871215.1 Acidimicrobiia bacterium
CCGCGCTGCCCAACACCTCTTGCACCATCTCATCGTCCCGCACGTATCTCACATGGTGCATTCGCGCAAAACCTAAGTAAAACATCAACACGGTCCCCATCACGAATTGGGCATTACTCAGACTCGCCGGCTGCCGCTTGACCGTTAGCTTCTCGTACAGCAGCTGCACAAACTCCAGCTTCTCCAACAACGCCGCCAGCGGTAACAGGCCGCCGTACGGGGTCAGCACCCCGCCTCCAAAGTCGTACCGGGTGGCCGCCCCGATTTTATTGGCTTTCCCCCGCGTTCTTTCTTTTCCGCTCGCAACGGCCTTTTCAGACCTCGGCGCTTTTGCTATCTTCTCCATTCGGGAGTGCTCCTTTCCTTGATCGCTCTATCAAGTCTGGATAGGTCGTCTTTGCAAACCGCCTATCCTAGGGCACTCCCGCTTTCCTTTCAATCCCTCCGTTCCGGTTCAGTCGCTATAAGCCCGTTCGGCGCATAATCTGGGTATGATACTTCCAAACCGGCAGGGCTGCATCAAAATCCTTGCCAACTTAACTGACCCCATCTGGCTGATTGACCCGTTCGACCGAAAAGCTTTGTCGTACTCGAAGCAAGACCCGGTCGGCAAATTAGTCGACCTGCTCACAACTGAAAGTCCACGGCTGGAAATCCCCTTGGAGTCACTCTGGAAGTTTTTGCCAGAGCCGTAATCGAGCGGGAGGCATCGTTGAGCCTGCCAGATTCGCTCCGCTGGGATGAGCCATGCGAATCGGGCAGATCAGCCTCCCACGCCAGCCATTTTTCCCCGACACGCCGTCTCCAAGCTGCTACAATGCCGCCCACTCAAAGACGGTAGCAGGATGGGCTCCGCACGTTGCTGCCTTGGAAGCCGTACGATCGAAGCTCCGAGCCTGTGGCCCGCTGCACTTTCGTCAATCCAATTCGCCTCAGGAGATTTTTGCTCATGCCGTGGCCGCAAATCTACACACCGTTGGGAAACCTTTTGCTCTCAGCCTTGGTGGCGGCGCTTCCGGTTGTGGTGCTCCTTGGTTTGCTGGCTTTCTGGCACGTGCGTGCTCATCTGGCAGCAGTCGCGGGCCTGGCGTCGGCCCTGTTGGTGGCCATTGTCGTTTACGGCATGCCCGTCCCTCTGGCCCTCGCGGCGGCGGGCAATGGCCTGGCTTACGGGTTGTTTCCGATCGGCTGGATTGTCCTAAGCGCGATTTTTGTCTACGACCTGACGGTCATGACTGGGAAATTCGAAGTTGTAAAGCAAACGATCGCCGGTCTGGCAAGCGACCGCCGGATTCAAGCGTTGCTCATCGGATTCAGCTTTGGCGCTTTCATCGAAGGAGCCGCTGGATTTGGCACGCCCGTGGCCATCTGCGCGGCAATGCTCATCGGTTTGGGATTCAAGCCGCTCCCAGCGGCTGGTCTTTCGCTGATCGGCAACACGGCGCCGGTCGCATTCGGAGCTTTGGGCACTCCCATCATCGCGCTGGCTGGAGTGACGGGCCTTCCCTTGATGGATCTGAGCGCCGTGGTGGGGCGGCAACTTCCGCTGTTTTCGGTCATCGTTCCGTTCTGGCTGGTGTGGGCGATGGCTGGGCGCAAGGGCATGTTGGAAGTTTGGCCAGCTTGCCTCGTATCAGGATTGGCGTTTGCCGTTCCACAGTATGTTGTCAGCAACTTCTACGGACCTTCGCTCGTCGACATCGCTTCCGCCATTGCTTCCATTTTTTGCCTCATCCTGCTTCTCCGCTTCTGGCAGCCGCGCTCGGTTTGGCGATTTGGCCACGAGGCGGGTCACAGTTCTTCCAACTCGGCGGGAACCGCTGCCGGTTCCTCAAGGGTGCCAGGGCGCGGCCCCCACATGGCTGAGACGGCAGTGCGCCGTCCCTCGCCACGAGAAGCCTGGCTCGCCTGGATGCCGTGGCTCGTGCTTTCGGTGATGGTGTTTCTGTGGGGTGTGCCGCAGTTCAAGAACTATTTGAACAGCCTCTCAATCGTGAAGATCTCTGTGCCCTACCTCGACAAGGCCGTTCTCCGCACGCCTCCGGTTGTTGCCGCACCCAAAGCAGAAGATGCGGTATTCACGTTCAATTGGCTTTCGGCCACGGGCACGGGGCTTCTGCTTTCCGGCACCCTATCCGGCTTCCTGCTGGGCATTAAGCCGCGCCTCCTGATCCAGACCTATCTGAAGACCCTCCTGCGGGTTCGCATCTCGTTGCTGACGATCGCGGCCATGATGGCACTCGGTTTCACAACACGCTACGGCGGTCTGGACGCCAGTATGGGGCTGGCTTTTGCCAGCACAGGGTTCCTTTTCCCATTCTTCTCGCCGATGCTTGGCTGGTTGGGAGTCGCGCTGACCGGCAGTGACACTTCGTCCAACGTTCTGTTCGGCAATCTGCAGCAGATTTCTGCGCAACAGCTAGGCATTTCACCGTTGCTTGCGGCAGCTTCCAACAGCTCTGGGGGCGTGATGGGGAAGATGATCGATGCTCAAAGCATTGTCGTCGCAGGTGTCGCGACGGGCCAGGAAGGAGGCGAGGGCGACATCCTTAGGTACGTGTTCTGGCACAGCCTCATCCTGGCTGCACTGGTGGGTGTTTTGGTGATGCTGCAGGCGTATGTGTTTACCTGGATGGTACCGGGATCGTAGTGACTTGTTTCCAAATTCTTAGGTTCGTAGTGTCGCACGCCAGCGCGACCCCGGGGACCTAAGCAGTACCACAATCGCTGGTAGTCGTTTGGTCGGCAAGCCAGAGGCTTGCCAGCTATTAGCCACGGGTGGAGCAATGCGCTCCATCGCTGGTCTGCATCAGCAGAGAAGCACGACCCCGACGGGATCGCAGCGCTGCCGGCATTGATCGATGACCCCCGCCGCTCAACCCGGTGGGCCGCTTTCGATTCAGTCTCTCCTGCAACGTCACTGGTGAGTTGTCAAAGTGAGTCGGCAGCGATACGGCCAGCTGAGGCCGAATCTAATCTACTTTTCTACTTTGCGAATTTCTGGACCCGCCAGTTCTTGATCTCGACGACGTAAATTGATCCTTCGCTGTCCACGGCAATGTTGTGGGCATAATCGAACTTGCCCTGAACGCGTCCCTGGCTTCCGAGCACGCCTTTAACCTGGCCATCGAGTCCAAGCTTGATGACCCGGTTATTAAGCCCGTCGCACATGTAGATCGCGTTCTCTTTGGCGACGTAGATGAGTCCCCAAGGAGCGCCGATGCCCGTCCATTTGCCTAGAAACGTCCCGTTGCGATCGAAAATCTGCACGCGCTGGTTCGTTCGATCGGCGACGTAGACTTTACCTGCCGAATCGATCGTCACGTCATGCACCAGGTTAAACTGGCCGTCGCCATCGCCTTTGCTGCCCCAGTGAGTCAAGTAGTCTCCGTCCTGATTGAACTTGACGACGCGCGAGTTCACGTAGCCATCCGAGATGAACAAGTCGCCGTTTGCGGCAATGGCGATTCCGGTCGGCTCATTGAAATATTCCCGGCTGTCGTTGTCTCCGGCCTTGCGTCCGATGACCATTTGTACCTGGCCAGCGGGACTGAGCTTCAGAACCAGGTGCCCCTTCACGTCGACGGCCCAAACGTTGCCACCCGCGTCGATGCGCATTCCGTGAGACGACTTGAACAAACCTTCGCCCCACGCTTGAAGAAAGTTGCCGTTCTTGTCGAACTGGATCACGGGATGGGCGCCGCGGTTGAACACCCACACATTGTCTTGGCGGTCGACGGCCACGCCAGAGCACTCCCCGAAATTCCAGCCTTTAGGCAGCTTGGCCCAATCTTTCACGACCTTGTGAGGCAGGGGCGGCCCCGACCGCAGCCCGTTGCCTAAAGCCGTTGGGGGGTAGAAAGCCAGCAAAGCCACCATGAGAAGTTCCATCCATTGTCGTCCACTCACGCAAGCTCTCCTTTCCACGTCACTCGTCACTGAGCGCTCGCTATCCTTTTCGCCGTTCGCCCAACCGTTCCTCCAAGGCGGTCACGACGGTTTGCAGCGTCTTGACTCTTCCCCAAAGTTTGTCTTCGGCCTCGACAATCGTCTAAGGGCTGGAACGGGTTGACGTCCGCTCGATCATCTCGACCGCGGCCTCCCGATAAGCTGCCCAGCGAGAGCGGTTACGCCAGTCTTCAGCGGTAATCTTGTGCCGTTTGTGCGGTACTCTCTCACGTTCTTCAAAACGTCGCAACTGCTCTTCAGGACTGATGTGCAGCCAGAATTTCACCAGGACGCTGCCCGATTCAGTCTGGTGCCGTTCGAATTCGTTAATCTCCTGATAGGCCCGGCGCCATTCTGCTTCCGAGGCAAGGCCTTCTACCCTTTCCACCAGAACGCGTCCGTACCAGCTGCGGTCGAAAATGGCGATGTGTCCGGCCTTGGGAAGCTGTCTCCAAAAGCGCCACAAGTAATGGTGGGCCTTCTCAGTCGCATCCGGTGCGGCGATGGGAATGACTTCGTATCCCCGAGGATCGAGTTCCTGCGTGAGCCGCTTGATGTTTCCCCCCTTGCCGGCAGCATCCCAGCCCTCGTACACCATCACCACCGAAACCCGCTGGTGGTAGCACTCCAGCTCCAGTTCCTGCAACCGTTGTTGCAGGGAATCCAGCTGCTTCTCGTACTCTTTTCGATCCAGTCGGCAAGTCAAGTCCACCCGATCCAGCAAGGTCGCCCGGCTGGAAGGGGGTATCGGAATTCGCGCCTCGTTCGGAAGGTGGGAAGGCTCCGCTGAAGGCGTTTCGACCTCACTGCCCGTTGGAAGAGGCCGATGGCGTTCGGCCATCGCGCGGCGCAAGGCTGCAATGAGTTTTTGAAGTAGGTCGAACCGGTGGAAGTATCGGTGCTCGGCAGCAATCGGCATCCACGGTGCATTTGCGGTACTGGTCAGCGCCAGGGCCTCTTCAGCCACCTCCAAAGAGCGCCGGTAGCTTAGATCCTTATGCGATCCCGGTTGGTGCAGGCGCCAGCGCTCGTAGCGGTCATCGGCAATATCCTCGAGCCGCCGTTTTTGCTCCTTCTTGGATATCTGCAACCAGAACTTGATGAGGACGACACCATCGTCGGTCAGGTGCCGTTCGAACTCGCGAACTTCTTCTGCAGCTGCCAGCAGTCCCTGATGGTCGAGCGCCTTTTCCAGCCGGCCTTCCAACATGCGGCGGTGCCAGCCACGGTCGAAGAACACAAACTTGCCGCGTGCCGGCAGCCGAGTCCAAAAACGGAATAGATAAGGATGAAAGCGATCGTCTTCGGTCGGTGCGTGGGTCGTACAAACCCTGAATCCTCTCGGATCCAAGGGATAGACCAGCGTCCCAATCGAGTCACCTTTACCGGCAGCATCCCACCCTTCCAGCAGCACCACAACGGGAATTCCAGCCGCCAGAATCGCCTGCTGCAAGTCGCGTAGCTCTGCCCGGAGCACCGGCATCGATTCTGCGTAGTCCGATCTCGGCAGGGTTTGAGTTAAATCCAGCAGCTCAAGCATCGATTGGTAGACCTTGCCTATTCAGAATCTTGTCAACACACCCTCACTCGGCACCCTCACCCAAAACCTGAACGATCCTTCGCACGATGTTCCTCCGAATGGAATCTCAATAGTCCACCGGTTTCCCGGCAGCCGGATTGTGCCGGCTGTAGTCGATTCCGAGAAACCGGCACAACGTGGCAGCGATCTGATTCTGGTAGATGGTTTCGGTGTTCGACTGCTCACCGAGCTTCGCCGAGTCTAGGCTGACGATCCCCAGCCAGATATACTGAGCGCCTTCAATGTCTTTGCCATGGCTCTTCCAATCGGCAGGACCGTTGCCTCTGCCATGGTCGGTGCTGATCACAATGGAAGTTTTGCCCCGATACGACCGATGTCCTTCCAGAAACTCCCACAACCTGCGAAAGCGGTTATCCGCTTGGTGCAATGCATCCAGAACGAGCTCATAGTCACCGTCGTGAGCCCAATCGTCCCTTTCCCCGAAACCCAGGAAGAGTACGCGTGGCTCATGTTCCCTCAGATGGGCGGAAGCAAAGCGGAAGGTATAAACATCGTGGCGGACACCGCGCCAGGGAGTGAGCGTCTCGAACTGCAACTGGCTCATCTCGCGAATGGTAGCCTCGCGGTGGCGGTAGGCCTCGAATCCAGCGTTAATCGCGATCGTTCCCTCTTCGTGCTCTGCAATCCAATTCATGGTCTCCCAGGAGCAAAAGGCGGCGACACGTTCAGGCGGCAGGTCAAGCTCCTTTCTCAGGAATTCTAGAACGGATGGATATGGGTTGCGCTTGTTGTCGTTGCTATCGATGACGTCGTCATGCGCTTGACCGGTGAGGATTTCGGAATAGCCAGGATATGAGAAGCGATGTTTGTTGGCGACTGCAACAGTGCTTGCGAGCGATTCCCGTAAATGTGGCCATGTTTCTTCATCCAGGTTCCCCAGAAAAACGGCATGAGCTTTTCCCGCCGCTGCTGAGGTGTGGCAGCCCAGTACTTCTGGTATGCCCGTTGTTCTTCAACCCTGCCTTTCTTCACGACGCTCTTCAAAATGTCCAGATCCAATCCGCCGAAAATCTCCTGGGTGCGGACGCCATCGAGAGTAATCAAAACGACGTTTCGGGTGTGGCGCTCGGCGGCGTGGGCGCCGGCAGCCAGAGTCACTGCGAGTAGCAGCGCCACCATAGGATAATTTCGGCTCAAGCGGTTCCTCGTGTTCATCCAATAGGTCACCGGCAGCTGGTTCTGTTCGCCAATCCCGATGGCAAACGCACTTTTATCAGCGAGACTGTACAGGTGCTGCCGCAGCTTTCCTCTCCGTGGGACAGGCAGAATGATACGCGTGGAGCCTCTCGGGATCAAGCGAACGGCGTCGGAGCCGTCCGGCCACGGTAGTCATCCAGGATCCCGTCAAAGTCTCCTAAGTCGTTGAGTCGAGGTCGAGCCCTTGCTAACGCGCGGGCTACTGATTTGGTCCACGCGGTTGTTCAGCCCGACCGTAAGGGAGGGCTCACGACTTTGACGGAATCCTGGGTACTCATCGCAATACTCTTGAACTCATGGCGAGAATGTGGGTATGCTGTTGTCGCTCGATCAATCATCCTGGGGCAATTTTCTTGCTCTCTCCTGTGAACTCGTGGAATGTCCACCGCGCCAGGTTTTTCGTGGATGGAGGCCATATGACCAGTGTCCGTGTTGAGCTGTTGTTACTCAGTCTTGTCTGCATCGCTCTCCTCCCGGCAACTCACCTGGCGGAAGAGGTTGTGATGCTAGACGGCGAAGCCCTTGCTCGGGTCATTCCTGGGAGTTTCTTTTTCGAAGGAAGGAGTGGACCTACCCAGATGCGGAATGCCGCGGCCGCTGGCTCTGGTCAAAGACAACGGTGGTGTGCGATTGTACCGAGGCCGTAGTTTCGTCATCGTTACTGCCAAGTAGCCCTCATATCGCCGACTCCCCTGGCTCCCCCTCGGGCGGCCCCTCGCGAACCAAACCCCGTCCTCCTTTCAGCGGAGTTGTCGGGCTTCAGCGGTGCAGCTGCACTGCATTCCTTCTTACACAAGTATTACAAAACTGCCGCGAACCAATTGTTAAGATCCCGCCTGCATTCTTCGGCGTCACAAGGGAGCTGTGGGAGGTTCGTATCCACCGCAAGGTCGGCTTCCCTTTCACCAGATCGGGAGAGGGGTTAACCGAAGCCCTCGCAGCTCCTTGTTTCGAGCCGGTTCGGGGAGAATCTAGCTCTTCCGGTTCCGGCACGCCGAACGATCTTCATTCCCCTGCCTGCAGTTGCTCAAGCGGCGTGAATTAGGCGGCGAGCACGCCTATTCCTGAGGAGATTTCATGGCCCAGCAAAGCAAGTGGCACAGCGATTCGATCAACGGGTTGGTCGTGGTGGTGTTCGGACTTTTCCATCTTGGCGCGATCGCTGCCTTCTTCACGTTTACCTGGCAGGCTCTGGTTGTAGCTCTGGTGCTCTATTGGATTGCCGGCAGTCTGGGCATCGGCATGGGCTACCACCGGCTGCTGACACATCGGGGCTACACGACACCCAAGATTGTGGAGTATCTCTTTTCCCTTTGCGGCACACTGGCAGTAGAAGGCGGCCCTACAAACTGGGTGGTGACTCATCGCATGCACCATCGGTTTTCCGATCAGGAAGGAGACCCGCACACTCCGCGCGATGGCGGCTGGTGGGCGCATATCGGTTGGATTCTGATTGGACGGGCGCAGGAGCATCCTGCACTCGTCTTGCATCGGTATGCACCGGACCTGATGCGTGACCGGTTTCACCGATGGCTCAACCGATACTATATGTGGCCTGTTGTGTTTCTGGGCCTTGGGTTATACGCATGGGGCGGGTGGCCGTTTGTAACGTGGGGCCTCTGCTTGCGTGCCGTCTTGGGACTCCATGCAACCTGGCTTGTCAATTCCGCCACTCACATGTGGGGCAGCCGCCGTTTTGCTACGCGAGACGATTCCCGTAACAACTGGTGGGTGGCTTGGATCACATTTGGAGAAGGTTGGCACAACAATCACCATGCCCATCCAACGTCCGCTCGGCATGGACTGGCATGGTATGAAATCGACGTGAACTGGTGGGGCATTCGCACATTGCAATGGCTCGGCTTGGCCAAGAGTATCCGGCAGGCCAGACTCGCTGGTTCCCCAGCAGCATCTGCGCTCGCGGCTGAGCCTCAAGAGGATCTCCTGGCCGAAGTGCCATAGACATCTGATCCTCTGTTCAGCGGCTCCGCGACATATTGTTGGCCTGACGGCATCGCCACCTTCGGATCACTCAGCCGGAATCCAGTTCAGCGTTGCACTCTGCCTCAGGCGAGAAGCGCGAAGGATGCATTCCACCCCGCCCCGATCGCCTTCGGCGGCCAAGCATTCACTTGTCAATCCGACAGTCGACTCCGATGCCAGGCCGATTCCCAGTGCCTCTGGCCCCGAAACTGCCGTCGCCTGCCTCTCCTGCAGGGCCCCGTCAAAGTCTCGTAAGTCCTTGAGTCGAGGTCGAGCCCTTGCTAACGCGCGGGCTACTGATTTTGTCGATGCGGCTATTCAGTAAGCCCGACCGTCAGGGAAGGCTCACGACTTTGACGGGACCCTGTGCCTCTCCTGGCCCCCTCTGGCGCCGAAGTCCAGCTTTCCCTACAATAGGCTTCATGCGAGTTTCCACGCGCAACACGAAGGTAGCCTTCTTTGTGACGCTGGGCGTCTGTTTGGTCGCGCTTGCGGCGGCATTGAATGTTGGATGGGTCATTCTCAACTGGCGCCAGGTTGCTGTTTTGGTTCTAGGCATTGTCTTCTTTCTGGCCATCATTGCAGGATTGATCTTGAACACGATCTTTCTGGTCCGCGAGATCCGGCGGAACGAGCAGCACGACAGCTTCATCAATGCGGTAACGCACGAGCTGAAGACCCCGATCGCCTCGATTCGTCTGTACCTCCAAACGCTCAAGACGCGAGAGGTGCCTCCCGACCGGCGGCAGGAGTTCTACGACATCATGTTGGCAGACAACGATCAGCTGCTGCATACCGTCGAGCAAGTCCTGAGGGCTGGAAGCCTCGACCATCGCCGCGGGCACCTGCATCGCGATCGCCTCGACATGGCTGGTCTCGCTCGCGAGTGTGCCCAGCTCGCCCGCTCGCGTTATCACCTCGATGAAGACTCGCTGCGCTTTGAAGAGAAGCTGAACGGTGCGCGCCCGATGGTCGTGGGCGACGCCGAAGAACTGCGCGCTGTGATGGCCAACCTGTTGGACAATGCCGTCAAGTATTCCGCTCGCCAGATCAAAGTGCTGGTGGAGGTTTCGACGCCGGCTGCCGGCCAGGTCCTGGTCAAGGTTCGCGATTCTGGCCTGGGCATTCCCGGCGACCAGCTGAAAAGGATCTTCAAGAGATTCTACCGTGTGCCAAGACGAGATCCATCCCGCGTCAAGGGCACCGGACTCGGCCTGTTTATCGTTCGATCTGTCATCAAGAGTCACGGCGGCATGGTGCGAGCCGAAAGTGCTGGAGAAGGACAAGGCTCTACTTTCACCATCCAACTCCCCACGACCTGAGTCCAATCCAATGAGCAGCGTCCTGATTGTGGAAGATGAGGAACACCTGGCCGACGGGTTACGCTTCAATCTGGAAGCGGAGGGCTATGAGGCCCACGTTGCCGGCGATGGCGAAACAGCTCTGGATCTCCTCACGAAGCAGCCCGCTCGCTACGACGCGGTTGTGCTGGATGTGATGCTGCCCGGCATCGACGGGTTTGCGGTTGCGACGGAACTGCGCAAAGCCGGGCAGTTTGTGCCCGTGTTGATGCTCACCGCCATGGGGCGCCCCGAAGACGTGTTGCGCGGTTTTGCGGCCGGAGCGGACGATTACCTTCCTAAACCTTTCGAATTGGCCATTCTGCTGGCGCGCCTCAGCAGCCTGCTGCGCCGGAAGCATTGGCTGCTGAGCCTTCAGACGGGCGGCTCGAAGGCGGGTGGGCTCTTCGAAAAGAACGCTCGCAACGGTTTTCCTGATGAGGAGCTGTTCCTCTTCGACGGCAAGACGATTGATTTTTCTGCTTTGCAGATCCGCGTCGCAGATCGGGTGGTTCAGCTCACCTTGATGGAAGCCAACCTCCTGCGACATCTCGTAAAGCACAACGAAAGAAACGTTTCGCGCAAGTCGCTGCTAGAGGAGGTCTGGGACCTGCACGAAGACACCGATACACGTGCCATCGACAACTTCATCGTCCGTCTGCGCCGATACATTGAAACCGAGCCTTCGCGGCCTAGACATCTGATCACCGTGCGTGGTGTCGGTTACCGCTTCGTCGCCGAGCCGAAGGACTAACGGGAGAAATAGACGCCGTTGCGAAACTGAAGCTCTGCGCTGTAGAGCGAGTGATCGGAACACCTTCCCCGATGCGAAAAGTGAGAAGCCGCTGGCTGCTGTCTGCTACCGTGGCCGGGTCGCTGCTGCTGGGGTACTCTCTATGGAGAGCTGCAGGCCGCAAGGAGCTCTCTGCGAGTGGCTCGACGGAAGGAGTGGTCTGGGTCCCAGGCGGTGCTTTCTGGATGGGCTCCGAAGACGGGCAGAGCGACGAGAGACCAGTCCACAGGGTTATCGTGGATGGATTCTGGATGGATACAACGGAAGTCACCAACGAACAGTTTGCGCGGTTCGTGAAAGAGACCGGTTATCGGACAACTGCCGAGCAGACGCCTGAACCGAAAAACTTTCCCGGCGTGCCGCTCGAGAACCTGGTTGCCGGCGCTATTGTCTTCACCCCTCCCGAGGGCGAGGTGCCGCTCGACAACCACTTTGCCTGGTGGCGCTACCAGGCCGGCGCGAACTGGCGCCAGCCAGAAGGCCCTGGCTCGACTTTGGAAGGAAGAGAGCGGCACCCGGTGGTCCAGGTGAGTTGGGACGATGCTGTGGCTTACGCTCGCTGGGCTGGCAAGCGGTTGCCGACAGAGGCCGAGTGGGAGTTTGCTGCGCGCGGAGGACTCGATCGGCAGCCGTTCACGTGGGGCAGAGAGCTGGTTCTCGGGAGCAAGTGGCAGGCTAACATCTGGCAGGGAAAGTTCCCCAACCAGAACTCCCTATCGGATGGCTTTCGGGGCACGGCTCCCGTCGCGTCTTTCCCGCCAAACGGGTTCGGGCTCTACGACATGTCGGGCAACGTGTGGGAGTGGTGCGCAGACTGGTATTTGCCGGAGTACTATGCGACCAGCCCTGAGAAGAACCCGCCTGGGCCGGATCGGAGCTATGACCCAAACGAACCGGGAACCCAAAAGCGCGTGCAACGCGGCGGTTCTCATCTCTGCAACGCTTCTTACTGCAGCGGCTATCGCGCCAGCGCGCGCATGAAATCCACACCCGACACCGGCCTTAATCACACCGGCTTCCGCTGCGTAAGATCGAGCCCTTAGGAGACCTAAATAAATAACCTGCACCACTAGCCTGAATTCCCATGCAGAGTCCCTGGCTAACAGACTACGAAGATCTTTAAGTGGCGGTCACAGTTTCACGCCGAGCACTGCTTCTTAGTGTTAGCAACACCATAGACATAAGGTCGCGCATCCACGGTCTTTCGATGGAATAGGGCCACGCCGTTTCCACTCCAGGCTACACCCTCCATGACCAGCTGTGCCCAGCAAAACGAGCTGTAATTCACAGAGACAGTGGGAGGGGCTCGAATTTGGCAGGACCACATCATATTGCGCTTGACAACGGTCATCTAGACGAGACATAGTGGGTGTGTGGATAAAGGTCCAGAAAATAAGATAACAGATTTCGCCACCGTGTTCCTCAATCCTTCGAATCCAACACACCGCCAGTATGAGGCGCTGCGCGCTTTTTTCGTCGATCAATTGCCGGCCCACGAGGCCGCTCAACGCTTCGGTTACAGCTACGGCAGTTTCCGAGTCCTTTGTCATGAGTTCCGCCAGAACCCCCAGCGTGAATTCTTTCAGAGCCCTCCCAAAGGTCCCCGTGCCGGCCCAAAACGCGATGCCGTCCGTGAACGGATTATCTCCTTACGCAAACAGAACTACTCGGTCTATGACATTCAACGTGTCTTAGAAGAATCCGGACACGGCCTCAGCCCGGCCGCGATTGCGCAGACTCTCGCTGAGGAGGGCTTCGCTCGGCTGCCGCGACGCTCCGACGAGGAACGCCCGGCCGCCATTCGCCCAGCGGCCGCCGAAGTTGCCGACGTGCGCCAACTGGATCTGACGGCCCGTTCTTTTCGAACACGCTTCGGCGGACTGTTTTTGTTTCTTCCTTTTCTGGTTCAGGTTCCCCTCGAGGACCTGCTCAGCGATTCGGGCTTCCCAGGATCGCGAATGATTCCGGCCAGTGCGGCCATTCGATCCCTCCTGGCGATGAAACTATTTGGCCACGCCCGACATAGCCACGTGATGAGTTCCGTCTTTGATGAAGGCTTGGCTCTGTTTGCCGGGCTCAACGTAGTTCCCAAACGCTCGTTTCTCACCGAATACAGTTGCCGGATTCCACCCCGATCCTATCCCGCCTTTATGAAACGGTGGTTTGACACCATGGCCCAGCTGGGAATCGATCGGGGCGTTTCTTTTGACCTGGACTTTCACACCATTCCCTATCACGGCGATGATGCTCTGGTCGAAAAACATTATGTCTCCAAGCGGAGTCGCCGCCAGAAGGGCCTTCTCGCCCTTCTGGCACAAGACGCCGATACCCGAGTGTTTTGCTACGCCAATGCCGGTGTCCGCAAGCAGGAGCAAAACGATGAGATTTTACGTTTCGCCGAGTTTTGGAAGCAGCGTACGGGAAAGTGGCCTCAAGAGCTGATCTTCGATTCCAAACTGACCACGCATGCCAATCTCAGTCGCCTCAAGCAGTGGGGCATCGACTTTATCACCCTGCGTCGACGTTCGCCTCAGATGCTTCAGCAGATCTACCAGCTCCCCTCTTCGGCCTGGCGACGTGTCGAATTGAGCAGCATCTCGCGCGAATACCGCACCCCGGCTATCCTCGATCAACGAATCACACTCAGTGGTTACCAAGGTCCTATTCGCCAGATCGTCATCACCGATCTCGGCCATGAAGAACCCACTTTCCTGTTGACCAACCAGCTCCATCGTTCGGCCGCCAAATTGATCGGTCGCTATGCTCAGCGCATGATCATTGAAAACGGCATCGCCGATGGCATTGACTTCTTCCATATGGATGCCCTCTCGTCGGCCGTCGCCATGAAAGTCGATTGCGATCTCCAATTGACCCTTATGGCCAGCAGTCTCTACCGGCTTTTGGCACTCAAAATCAAAAACGGCTACCAGCGTGCCCATTCACGCCACATCTTTCGAGACTTCATTGATGCCACGGCGGTCGTCACCATCGGAGACTTCGAGACGGAAGTCCGCTTCCAAAAACGCGCACACAATCCTCTGCTGATGGCCGCCGGCTTCGATCAAATGCGTCCCGCCATCCCTTGGCTCAACGACAAACGTCTTCATTTGGTCTTCGGTTAATCGCCGCTGCGTGGTGTTAACTCAATCCCCTAACATGGGAATTCAGGCTAGTAGTTGAACTGGAGTTGGAGCCGAAGCAGATTGCCCGTCTGGCGGTTCGAGGGAGTTCTGAAGTCCTCGAAGGTCCGGTCTGAGTGGGTATAGGTGGCTGTGAACTCGACAAATGGGTTTGGC
>VFZK01000108.1 GCA_016871215.1 Acidimicrobiia bacterium
CCTAACACCGAGCATCGGAAATCCCCAGGGGAACTTGGTTCTGAAAATGAACCGGAGGTCGATCTATCTCCAACTAGATCAACACAGCTCTTCCCTATCCCAATTTATCTTGGACAGCAGTGAGCTGGGATACAAGAGTCCCTGTGCTAAGATAGCGCCCGCAGTTCGGAGCGAGGAACCGGACATGGAGCGCGTTCCACAGTTCAAGCTTGATGGGGACTTGAGCTTGACTGTCCCCTTGACGCAAGGTTTCGACAAGATCCTTCATGACTTCGTCCTCCTCACAGCTGAGCGAAGCGGTTTCGCAAGCCAAGAGTCCAGCCGGATGGCAATCCGGATTTCCTCTCTGATGCAAGAGCGAATCGGCATCTTCCACGGCAACGGTCACCCAGCCCAATTGCAATTGACTCTCACCCATCACCCTGGGCGCCTCACCATTACGACGACGATTGCGGCGCTCAATTTCTCCAGGCAAGAGCACTTCCAATGCAAGCAGGATGATTAATGGCTGCCATTCTTGACGCTTTCCTGTCTGATGAACTTGATGCCCTTCGCCAGAAGCACCTTTTCAGGAGTTTGCGCATCCTGGAGGGACAGCAGGTGCCCGAGGCGCGCTTTGATGGCCAATCCGTCATCAATCTGTCCTCGAACAACTATCTGGGTTTCAGCACCCACCGCCGATTGGTCGAGGCGGCGAAGCAGGCCACTGACTCTTTTGGGGTCGGCTCGGGCGCTGTTCGCACCATCGCCGGCACGATGCAGATCCACATGGAGTTGGAGCAGGCCATCGCCCGTTTCAAGCAGGTCGAAGCCTGTGTGGTTTTCCAGTCGGGCTTTACAGCCAATGCGGGAACGGTTTCATCCATCCTTGGCAAGGGTGATCTGATTATCTCAGATGAGCTTAATCACGCCAGCATCATCGACGGCTGCCGGTTGTCGCGAGGCGAGATTCGGGTGTTTCCCCATAAAGACCTCAACCGTCTGGAAGAGATTTTGAAGGAGACTGCTCAGTTTCCTGGCAAGAAGCTGCTCATCAGCGACGGGGTCTTTTCCATGGACGGAGACATTGCGCCATTGCCAGGCTTGGTCGAATTGGGAGAACGGTACGGTGCGATTCTGATGGTTGACGATGCCCATGCCAGCGGGGTACTGGGCCGAAACGGACGGGGAACCGTAGACCATTTCGGCCTGCATGGAAGAGTGGATATTCAGGTTGGAACGCTCTCGAAGGCCATCGGGTCCCTCGGCGGCTACGTCTGCGGCAGTCGGAAGCTGATCGAGTTTCTGTACCACCGCGCCCGGCCTTTCCTTTTCTCCACATCCCATCCTCCCGCGGTGGCAGCCTCATGCCTCGCTGCGTTTCAGGTTTTGCAGGAAGAGCCCGAGTGGATCGCGCGGTTGTGGGAGAATACCCGGTTCTTCAAGGCAGGACTGGAACGCCTCGGCTTCGACACAGGCCAGAGCGAGACACCCATCACGCCGATCATCATCGGCAAGGGCGACTTGGCGATGCGATTCTCGGATGAACTGTTTGCTCGTGGGGTCTTCGCCCAGGGTATCGGCTTCCCAACGGTGCCGGAAGCTCGCTCGCGCGTTCGTACCATCGTGACTGCTACCCATACACAGCAGCTGCTGCAACGTGCCCTCGAGGTTATGGGCCAAGTGGGCCAGAGGCTGGGAATCATTTGAGGTTGCGACGGCCCTCACCTATTTTGCCAATTCACCCGAACGAGAGCCCCGCTTGCTTCGAACTCCACCACTTGGCCAGACAACGGAACCCACATCTCCGTCTTTTCAACCCCTGGAACCGTCCTGTTGAGAAGGAGCCCTATGCGTGAATTCCACCCACCCCGAAGAATCCTGCTTGGCCCGGGACCGAGCGATGCCGACCCGCGTGTTCTGGCGGCTATGGCGGGCTCTTTGATTGGTCATTTGGATCCAGAGTTCCTTAGGGTCATGGATGACATCCAGTCTTCCCTGCGCTTGCTATTCCAGACTCAAAACCGGTTAACCATTCCCATATCTGCAACGGGCAGTGCAGGCATGGAAGCAGCCTTCGTCAACCTCGTTGAGCCGGGAGATACGGTTGCTGTTTGCATCAACGGAGTCTTCGGAGAGCGGATGGCAGACATTGTGACCCGGTGTGGAGGTGTGCTGCTGCGCATCGAAGCCGACTGGGGCCATTCGTTCGATCCTGACGCGATCCGCAGCGCTCTGAAAGTGCTGAAGACGGTTCCGGCAAAGATCCTGGCAGTGGTCCACGCGGAGACCTCCACGGGAGTCCTCACTCCGCTCGACGCAATTCGGGAGGTCCTCGATGACTTCCCAGAGACGTTGCTCCTGGTGGACTGCGTTACTTCGTTGGGCGGCCACCCGGTCGAGATCGACAAACATCGGGTGGATTTCGCTTACAGTGGAACCCAGAAATGCCTCTCGTGTCCGCCGGGTTTGTCGCCGATCACTGCCTCGATCAAAGCGATCGACGTCTTGCGTGGTCGCAAGAACAAAGTTCAGAGCTGGTACCTTGATTTGACCATGGTGGAGAAGTACTGGGGAGCGGAACGCACCTACCACCACACGGCACCGATTTCGATGAACTATGCGCTGCGCGAAGCCTTGCGACTCATCGAAGAAGAAGGCTTGGAGAACCGCTGGGGCCGGCATCGCCAAAATCACCAAGCGCTCGTTGCGGGGATCGAGGCCCTGGGCCTGCAGATGCTGGTGAGACCCGAAAACCGGCTCTGGAGCCTGAATACGGTCAGGATCCCGGATGGCGTCAACGACGCGAAGGTGCGCTCGAGTCTGCTGCAGGAGTTTGGTATTGAGATTGGTGGCGGTCTTGGCCCTCTCAAAGGCAAGATCTGGAGAGTGGGTCTGATGGGGTACTCGTCGAACCGGAACAACGTTTTGCTGTTCCTGAACGCCCTGGAAACGATCTTGTCGCAAGATGGTTTTCGAGCGCAGCGCGGCGCAGCCATCGATGCGGCGGAGAAGGCCTATGCAGCGAAAGCCTGATTCCTTGCGAGGAGCAGATTCCGACAGACGGTTGGGGTGAAGGGTCGATTCGATCCGCGCATCCGGTCATACGAAGCCATGCCAGGGCAGCGGTTAACCATCTTTGAAGTTCCACAAGAGGCTTTAGGGAGAAGCCTTGTACTCTCCGTGCTCACCCACGTCTCGCTGGTCTTCTGCGTCTTCTTTCTGCCCGGACTCATCAGCCCAATCAAAGAGCCCTGGGGAGACGCGAATGGAGGCGGCGGAGCGATCTCTGTCGGCATGGTACAGAGCATTCGCGGCTTGAATCTACCCCAGCCGGAGTTGACCACGCAGAGCAAGATCGCGACCCAGTCGAAAGGGTTGGGGCAAGAAGAAACCGAGAAGACGGAAGCCCGGCGCGAAGAGGTTCCAGATCCGAAGGCGTTCGAGATCCAAGAGAAGAAGAAGGAGCCCAAGCCCCAAGCGCGCCCGGCCCGAAAGGCGCCGCCCCAGATGGCACAGAATCTGCCGCCCAGCGATGTCATCCCTTTTGGGGAGGGCGGAACGCCGGGCTTCACCTACTCTCCATTCAGTGGAGCGGGCGGTGGCGGCATTGGTGTTGGCGACGGCGTGTTTGGAGCGAAGTATGGCTGGTATGTGCGGCAGATTCGTGAAATCGTCAGTGCGAACTGGCAGCGCAATCTGGTGGATGCCAACGTGCGTTCGGCTCCTCGGGCATACATCTACTTTGAGATCCAGCGAGACGGCAGCGTTGCGAACGAGTCAGTCAAACAGTCGAGTGGGGTCCCATCGCTGGACCGTTCCGGTTTGCGCGCCATCCGCGCTTCTCACTTTCCGCCCCTGCCGGGAGGCGAGACGCGCTTGACAGTCGAGTTCTATTTCGAGTATTCGCGATAGCCTTGCATGGTGATTGGCGCCGGCGCCGCGACAAAGCTCATTTCTGACGCCTAGAGGGAATCTCTGCTATGAGACGGAACCTGCTTGGTTTGCTTCTAGCCGTTGCGGCACTTGCCTGTAACTCCCGCGGTTTCGCGCAGCAAGCGCAAGTCAAGACCGGCACGCAGACCGGCGTTCGCGCACGGGTGGCTGTGGCCGACTTCCAGCTGCGCGGCACCGACCCGCAACTGGCCCCGATGACGCAGATCTTCAACACGGTTCTTTGGAACGATCTCGACATGGCCGGGGTCTTCGAGTTGGTGCCGAAGAGTTTTTACCCTATGAAGCTGCCTGCACAGCCGCAGGAGGTGGTCTACGAGTTGTGGTCGGCAAACGAAGTCAAAGCACAAGATCTCGCGTACGGCAACGCCAGCGTGGAGCGTGGACAATTCGTGGTCGAGTGCCGCCTCGTTGACATCAGCACGCACGAAGCGATAACGGGAGTGAGGTATCGAGTTGGGCTCGACGAACCGGGGGTGCGCTCGGCAGCGCACAAGTTTGCAGACGAGATCGTCTTGAAGATCGGCGGCGGCCCTGGGGTGGCCCAGACTTCGATCTGTTTCGTCTCGGATCGAACGGGGCACAAGGAGATCTGGGCAATGGACTACGATGGCTTCGGCCAACGCGCCGTCACACATCATCGCTCGATTTCCTTGACTCCTCGCTGGTCCCGCGACAATTCCAGGATCGCCTATACCAGCTACCGCCGTGGCAATCCAGATTTGCATATCCAGTCACTGGTGGACAATCGCCTGCTGAGCTTCCCCAGCTTTGGCGGCTTGACGACAACCCCAGCTTGGGCGCCTGACGGAGAGCGAATTGCCTTTACCTCGAGCCGAACGCAAGACCCCGAAATCTACTTGTCAGACACTCGCGGACGCAATCTCAAGAGATTGACCACCAGCCGTGGCGTCGACATTTCTCCAACCTGGAATGCCAAGACAGGCCGGGATCTTGCTTTCGTTTCTGACCGCAGCGGCTCGCCGCAGATTTTCGTTATGGACGACGAAGGCGCCAATGTGCGGCGGCTCGCAACGGAAGGCGGCGAAGCTGTTGGGCCCGCATGGAGCCCGGATGGCGCACTGATCGCATTTTCCTGGCGTAAAGCTTTGACTGGCAATTTCGATATCTTCGTCATGAGCGCTGCCACGGGCGAATACCTGCAGCTAACGCGAGACAGCGGTAATAACGAGCATCCGATTTGGTCGCCCGACAGTCGCCATCTGGCCTTCGAATCGAATCGGACCGGAAGCAAGCAGATCTACATCATGCTGGCGAGCGGCGATCGCCAGAGGGCCATCACCACGACCGGGCGCAATACCGCTCCGAACTGGTCGTATTTTCCTGAGAAGTGACCTGTCGGAAGTGATTTTTCTTGTTTTACTTCTGGCAGGTATGAACTAAACTACGCCTGGTCATTTTTCAGTTCGCCTCAGGATCCAATCCAAACCATACTCAAATTCCATCAGAGGAGAAGGATAATGAACAAACAGAAGTACCTCAGCCGGGCCTCGGTTGTAGTGTGTCTCTTGCTTCTGATGCTCGCCGGTGGATGCAAGAAGAAAGCGCCCGTGGCGCCTCCACCGCCGCCCCCACCGCCGCCACCCGCTGCTCCGACAGCGAGTTTCTCGGCCAACCCCTCGACGATCGAAAGAGGGCAGTCTTCCACCTTGTCTTGGACTACGACTGGCGCAACGAGCGTTTCGATCGACCAGGGCATTGGCGATGTTGGGACCAGCGGTTCGCGATCGGTTTCACCTGGCTCCTCGACAACCTATACTCTGACAGCCAAAGGCGAAGGCGGGTCGACCCCGGCAACCGCGCGCATCACGGTGACAGCAGCACCACCGCCGCCTCCACCGCCCCCACCAGTAGTCACCGAAACTCTGGAAGAATTGTTCGCCAGAAACGTGCGCGATGTTTATTTCGATTACGACAAGTCTGACATTCGCGACGACCAGAAGTCTTCACTCTCAGACGCGGCGAGTTTCCTGAAGTCGAACTCCGGTATCAGGTTCAGCATCGAGGGCCACTGCGACGAGCGCGGCAGCGAGGAGTACAACCTCGGACTGGGCGATCGGCGTGCCAACGCGGTGAAGAACTACTTGGCCTCCCTTGGCATCGACGCAGGACGTATGAGCACGATCAGCTATGGGAAAGAGCGGCCTCAGTGCCGTGAGGCAACGGAGGATTGCTATCAGAGGAACCGGCGCGGCCACTTCGTCATGACAGGACGTTAGGGTTGCTCCGTAGTACGGATAGAACGACAACAACCCTGGGCAGCGCCCAGGGTTGTTGTGTTTTTGGACGCCAGTACGGCCGTCCACCGCCCAGCGGACGGCAAACTTTCGACAGACTTTTTACACTCAAGCTGCTATTCTTCTCGCCAAATATGACGAACTGAGGTGACCGCTCTTGTTTCGCAAGATTGTCGTTATAACCGCAGCAACACTGGCCCTCGCTGACCTTGGTGCCCAGGCCGCAAGCAAGGAGATCGTGCGCCTTCAGGCTGACATGACACTGCTCCAGCAGCAGGTGCGCGACTTGCAAAAGAGCTTCGACGCGCAAAGCGCTGTGCTTCAGAAGCTGGTTGAGCAATTAACCGATCAGGTCAACATTCTGAAGAGTAGCGTGGAGGAGGTTAAAGCATCCAACCAGCAGACTCAGGCTGCCGTGTCGGCCCGCGTCGAATCGCTCGGCGGCCAGTTTTCAGCCGTGAACTCGAGTCTAGATCTGGTGCTTGAACGGATCGCCAAACTTTCACAGCAACTGGCTGAAACCAAGGCCAAGGTGGAGGTACTCGATGCCCTTCCGGCGAACTCAGGCGCCTCGCCTCGCACCGGGCCACCTTCTCCCGAGGAGCTCTACAATACGGCTTTCGCCGACCTCAACAAGGCGAACTACGATCTGGCGAGGCAGGGATTCGAAGAGTACTTGAAAAGCTATCCGGACACGGAGCTTTCGGACAATGCCCAATACTGGATTGGCGAATCTCACTATATTCAGCGCCGCTTCACCGAAGCGATCCAAGCCTTCGACAAAGTCCTGACAGCCCATCCTAAGGGTGACAAGGCACCAGCCGCCGCACTCAAAAAGGGTTACAGCTTGTTAGAGATTGGGAAGAAGGAAGCAGGGATCCGTGAGCTTCGTTTGCTAATCCAGAACTACCCACAGTCAGATTCAGCGCAGCTTGCCAAAGACCGTCTGACTGCCATGGGGGTCTCACCCGTTGACCGCTCGAGCTCGACAAAGCGGCGCGGAAATCGGTGATGCAGCACGAGCGGTATTCAGTATCGCCGATCCGGCGGCGCGCCGATTGGAACTTCCCGGGACGCTTTACGGATGCCTGCTTCGCATCGATTCTCAGGATTCATCGCTTCTCTAAATAGAGCCCAGGGCACGGGAGGAGAACATGGCAAACTCAGTGAATAAAGTGATTCTGGTCGGCAGACTCGGGAAGGACCCCGAACTGAAATATACCCAAGGCGGCACTCCAGTTGCGAAGTTTTCCCTGGCTACCGACGAAACCTGGAAAGATCAAAATGGCGAGAGGCAGCAACGCACGGAGTGGCATAACATAGTTGCCTGGCGCAAGCTGGCAGAGATCTGCGGCCAGTATCTAAACAAGGGGAAACTGGTCTATATCGAAGGCAAGTTGCAAACGCGCAGCTGGGATGACAAAGAAGGCCACAAACGTTACACCACCGAGGTGGTTGCTGACAACATGGTGATGCTAGGCGGCAAGGGTGATGAGGCTCGCCATGAGCGCAGCACAGCGGCGGCGGCTTCCGCACACGGGACCGATGCCAATGCCGATTCTCAGATCACGGATGAGGACATTCCGTTCTGAGAGCGAGTCGGATTTGCCTTCGCCGGTGGCTCGAGATCGCGGCCTCAGGATCGCTCATGCCTAAGTGCAAAAGCTGTGGCAAGCACGTACGATGGTTTCAGATGCTGAGAAACCCTCTGATACTTCGTAACTGGAAGGTCCTGAACGCTTACCTTTTCGAGACGTTGTGCCTCGAATGCGTCGCCAGCTGGAATACTTATTTCGAATGGCACCGCAAGTACCAGGGGTCTTCGCGCCAATCTGAATGAGAAGAGCGCTTGGGTCGATTTGCTATGTCGTCGGGGGTGCAGGCATTGTGTTGGTCTTGCAGCTCCTGATCCGTTGCGAGCTGATGGCCGCTTTCAGCGAAGTCGAGAACAACCGCTACGATCTTTGGAGTTTTCTTTTCATCACAGATGGCCACCATCTCGCCTATCCCAATGGATATCTTGTCCACGCCCTGCGCGATGCCTTGGTTACCGTCGGCGCAGTCGTAATCGTCGCTTTTGGGCGGCGCCAGTTCCTTTACAGAAAGAAGAGACAGGCTGACAAGATCGAGCTAGTTGCTTGCCCAGGCTGCCACAAGAAGACCTACGCTGACGCCTATTGCCGCTTTTGTGGCTACAATCTCGTGACACACATGCCGGCCAGCGCGAGCTTCGGTCTTCCATTCTGGAAGCTGTCCTTACTCGCTTATGGTGGCGTCTCAGTCGTGCTCTTGATCGTGAATCTGCTCCTGAGCCGCTGAACGAAAGGACACGCAACAATCGAATCGCTCTACGGAGTCTCGTTTGCAAACTCTGCGATGCGAGGGCAGGCACTCTTGAACTCACCCACGCATCGTTGTTATTCTCGAGTCCGAAGTCTCGGGCATCGTCGCTTGAGTCCACGCTCGAATCCCTGCTGGCTGTTTCTCCTCGTCTCGATTCCCCAACACACTCTTCCGCCCGTTCTGCTTCGTCTGTTGGTTGCCACGCTGAGGCCAGCGCGATGGCTCCACTGATTGGAAGAAATGTCGGCAGTTACCGTGTTCTGGCCAGGACGCGGCTAGGTGAGAGTGGCTGTGTCTACAAAGCCGTGCACATCGAGAAGCGCCAGACCTACGCCCTAAAGATTCTGAATGGAACCCTAACCGAAGAAAACCCGCTGCAGCGGCAGTTGCTCACACGATTGCGAGCTGCCGAACTCCTGGATCACCCCCATATCGCTCGGACTTATCCCTTGGAAGTTGCCGAGCACTTCTCGATCGTTCCTCTGGAGTTTGTCTATGGAAGAAGCGTTGCAGAGAAGATCGCCGAGGGGGCTTCCGATGTCGATTTCACACTTCGCCTGGCGTTGCAAGCAGCGGAAGCGCTGCAATGCGCCCACACAGAGAGCGTGATTCATGGACGACTGACCTCGAACAACCTGATTCTCTGTTCCGACGATCATGCGAAAATCGTCGAGTTCGGGCTCGACGCGATTCCTGACGGCGTGTTGCTTGCGGAACCCGACAATGGCACCACACCGTATGGGCTGCTGCCTGCCCGTCCTCCACTGTCGCGCTTCGCCTACTACGCTCCCGAACAGACTCAGGGCCAAACAGGAAGCGTCCGAACGGATCTTTTTGCCTTAGGCGTGGTTTTGTACGAGCTACTAGCCGGCGAATTCCTCTTCGAAGGCGACGACCGCGAGGAACTCTACCGGCAGATTCAGTCGCGCGAGCTGCCGAAGATCAGCGATGTTCGTCCCGGAATCGGATCTGGGTGGACTAAGGTACTCCGAGCGCTGTTGGAGAAGAATCCTTCCGATCGCTATCCCTCTGCACAGGCGCTGCTTGAGGACCTTCGCAAAATCAACTACGGCTTCAAGCTCGACCGGCTGAGCTTTCAATCCGGACAAACTTCACTTTCCCGCCGGTCGTTTTTTCGCAGATTTCTGGGTGAAGTCGAGGAGTAGAAGGCCAGCAGAGTGTCCAGCGTGACGGTTCTCGCCCAAGCCGTACCTCAGGTCTCGCGCCGGGCGGTGCGTGCCCCCCGCGCAAACTCCGTTAAGAGCAAAACAGCTGGTCGCTCACTCAGCCTTGAGTCCCGGTCTTGCCATGAAACACGGGCGTTGCTTGAATTTGACCGCAGCTCGAACTTCGTTACCGGCACGTGAAGCTAGGAATCAGCCAGCACCGGTCCCCCGCTTCTGTGGTGCCCGTCGCGACGCAGCTCTCACAAGTCGAATTTCGTCGTACGTCATCTTCCCTCCAAGAAGTTCTTTCGTAAGCGATAATCGCTCACCCTCGACTTGCGCGAGCGCGTCGCCGATGAGCGCTGCTTTGTTGGGGGGCACGATACGGGAAATGTCTGTGATGCGGCCTTCCTGAAACAAAACTTCCAGGTGCCCGACAATGGTCGATCGCGCCAAGCTTCGAAGCTGGGCGATCTCTTCCACCGTCTTGCCCTGTTGCCACCAGCGGCAAGTCTCCTCGACGGTTCGAGGCCGCTTCGGTTCCTTGGGCGAACGGGCACCAGCATGCCCAGGCGCCTCTGGGAGGGTTGGGGGCCGCAGTTCCAGAAACTGTCTTACTAGCGCAATCACTTGGTCGCCGTATGCTGTGAGGGTCCGTTGGCCAATGCCATGTAGCCGGCCCAGTTCTTGCAGGGTGGCAGGCAAGCGTCGGCTGATCTCTTTCAGCGCTTGATCGTGCAGGATCACAAAAGGGGGCACTTTCGATTCGTCAGCCCACTTCCGTCGCAGCTGCCTCAGCGATTCGTAGAGTTCCCGGTGGTACGGCACAACGGAGTCAAGGGCTTCCTGATTTGCAGCCCGCCGGGCTGCCGGTTCTCCCTGGAATCGCAACGGGAAATCGATCTCAATCGGGGTCTGGCCTGACATCGCCTGTCGCCCAAACGCCGTGAGCTGGACGAGCGGATACTCCGTTCCTTCCACCCTCAGAAGCCCCGCGCCAGTCAGGGCATCCAGCACCGATAGAACCTCGGCCTGGGTAAATTCTCGGAGCAAACCATACGTGGAGAGTTGAGTCAACCGCAGCTGCTCGAGTAGTTTGAGCCGGGAACCTGTCAGCACCTGAGCAATCCGCGTTTTTCCGAAGCGGCCCTTCATTCGCGCGACGCAGCTCAGGCACTTCTTTGCGAATACGGTCTCTGCTTCGGTTAGCGTCCTGATCCTGCCGCTTGCATTGGTCTTACACGCGGAGCAATTCCCGCAACGTGGGCGAGAGACCGTCTCGCCGAAGTATTCCAGAATGAAGCGACGCAGGCAGCCGCGCGAGTAAGCATAGTCCACCATTTTCTTTAGCTGGCGGCGCTCGAGCTGGCGGCGGCGTTCCACCGCACGGTAGTCTAACACCAAGCGGGTGACCGGAACCCTCTGAAGCACTTGCAGCCCGCGCCCGCGAAACGGCGCCTGGTACGCCAACTTCCCCGTCCGGTGCAAGAGGGCCAATCCTCTTCGCAGTTCTTCAGGAGAGAGATCGAGATCGTCTGCCATCGCCTCCAGGTGGACGCTTGTGGATTCGCCTTGCGTTGCCTGGAGCACATTCAGACAGTACTCGAGAATCGGGCGCTGTAGTCCCTTGAGGGCTGCGCACCATTGGCGCAGTGCCTCGACAGGCTCCAGGAGTGTTACGCGCGCCTGGTACTGCCCTTCTGTCCCGCGCTGGATGTAACCCGCCTTCTCGAGCAACTTGAGCGAAGAACTCACCGCCATTTCGTTGGCTTTCTTGTCGCTGACCCGTTCGGCGATCTCACGAACTGTCACTTCGATGTCGTCGGCCTTGAACTCGCAAATCGTCTGGTAGACCTTGTGAATGAGATCCAGCGGAGGGCAGTTACCTTCGATGAAGAACTCCTGGGTGTAGGTGTCGGCAAAGCTGAACAGCAGCAGGCACGTCGCTGGCTGGCCGTTGCGCCCCGCGCGCCCGACCTCCTGATAATAGGCTTCCAGCGAACCGGGAACGTCGTAATGAACGACGAACTCCAGGTCTGCTTTGTCGATTCCCATGCCAAAAGCGTTTGTCGCGGCGACCATAGGCAGTTCGCCGTTCATGAAGCGCTCCTGGGTCCGCTTGCGCTCTTCAAGATCGAGACCTGCGTGATAGATCCCAATTCGGCAGCCGGCAGAGCGGAGCCCCGTCGCCACTTTCTCGACATTCTTTCGCGTCGCCGCGTAAACGATTCCACGCTGCCGGCCTTCGCGGAGCAATGCCAGCAGAGCTTCCAGCTTCTCCAGGTCACCCGAGACTTCCCGGGCTGAAAAGCACAGGTTCGGGCGGTCAAACCCAGTCACGAAAACTGCTGGGTCCCGCAGTCCAAGCTGGTCAACGATGTCACGGCGGACTTCAGGAGTGGCAGTCGCAGTCAAAGCCGCCATACAGGGGCGCTTGAGCCAGGCTGCGGCCTCCTTCAGGCGCAGATAGTCGGGGCGAAAGTCGTGCCCCCACTCGGAAACGCAGTGGGCTTCGTCGACCGCCAGAAGTGAGACGGGACATTCCTGCAGACCTTCCATGAATCTCCGGCTTCGAAATCGTTCGGGAGCAACGTAGACGATTCGGAGCCGCCGCTCGCGCATCTGTCCGATGCGCTGCTGCTGTTGCTCCAGGCTGAGGGTGCTGTTGACGAAACCTGCCGGAATACCACGCCGCTCCAGGGCCTCCACCTGGTCTTTCATCAGGGCAATCAGAGGCGAAACGACGAGCGTCATGCCCGGAAGCAACAATCCGGGCAGCTGGTAACACAAGGATTTGCCGCTGCCCGTTGGCATGACAGCCAGCACATCCTGGCGAGCCAGGATGGCTCTAACGATTTCCTCCTGGCCTGCCCGAAATTCCTGGAAGCCAAACGTGCGGTTGAGAAGTTGGAGCGCTTGGGACTTCACGGTGTGAGCCGTTGACGACCGCAGTTAAGTTGCGCGATGAGGGAGAATGAGGGCCTACCCGAAGGGTAGAACGATATCGACCTGTCAGTTCACGAGGTGCTGGACAACCGCGTCAGCAAACTCTGTCGTTGAAGCACTCCCACCAACGTCGGCAGTCAGAACCTTCCCGGTGGCATAGACTTTCTCGACAGCGGACGCAATCAGGGCGGCCTTTTCCACTTCGCCGAGGTGCTGGAACATCATGACCGCTGAAAGAAGCATAGCAGTTGGGTTTGCCAGATTTTTCCCCGCGATTTTGGGCGCGCTTCCGTGAACAGGCTCGAAGATCGCACAACCGTCTCCGAGGTTCGCACCAGGAACCAAGCCCAAGCCGCCGACGAGCCCGGCTCCAAGGTCGCTGACGATGTCGCCGTAGAGATTTTCCAGCAGCATGACATCGAACTGTTTCGGGTCGAGGACCATCTGCATACAGGTGTTGTCTACGATCATCTCTTCATAGGCGATTTCAGGAAACATGCGCGCGACGTTCCGGACACACTCCAGAAAGAGCCCGTCGCTTAGCTTCATGATATTGGCTTTGTGGACGGAAGTGATTTTCCGGCGGCCGTGTTTGCGAGCGTACTCGAAAGCAAACTTGGCGATGCGGGTCGAGGCTTCCGCTGTAATGATCTTCAGGCTTTCGACGACTCCTGGCACAACGACGTGCTCGAGTCCCGAGTAGAGATCCTCAGTATTCTCGCGGACCACGATGATATTGACTCCCTCGTATCGGGACTTGACTCCAAGAAGACTGCGGATCGGCCTGAAATTGGCGTACAATGTCAGCGTCTTGCGAAGCGCTACATTGATGCTGGAGAACCCTTTTCCAATCGGGGTCGAAATCGGCCCCTTGATCGCTACGTGAGTTCTCCCTATCGAACTCATCAGCTCGTCAGGCAAGTATTGCCCATGCTTCTCGAAAGCGTCAGCTCCCGCATTGATCGTCTCCCATTCCACTTCAATGCCCGCTGCTTCGATAACCTTCAACGTTGCGGCGGTCACTTCTGGGCCGATGCCGTCGCCTGGGATTAGCGTGATCTTGTGTTTCATCGAGTTCCTTTCGTAGGATCCCAAGTCGCGGACGGCGTACCCGCCGGGAGTTGCATCTCGGTCATCCGCAGTACCCCATCGATGGGCACTTCGAGAGGGCACTATAAACCATTTGCTCGGGGACAGCCAGTCGACTGGCCGACTTTCGGCGGTCCAGTCAAAGTTGTGGATCCCATTGCAGTAAGACGACGGAACCGCAAGGTTATTGAATCAGTAACCCGCGAGATCGGCTCGGAAAGTATCGTTCCTTGCCTTCCAAAAAATCTCGCTGAGGGTGTGCGACAAATTTGTGGGTGAATTTTAGCTGGCCCGTCGGGATTCCCAGAAGTCTTCCCATAGGTTGCTTAGGTCCAGACAGCGCAGAGCCGAGATGGCATTGGCGCCGCGCAAGGTCCAGT